>DASWDU010000017.1 GCA_036395115.1 Thermoplasmata archaeon
TACACCCCTTGGCCTCCTCATGGGAGGCCGGGTTGGCCTGTTGGCCTGTTGGTCGGCCCACGCGAATGGGCCGTCGCTCCTCCGAGATGCAACACCATCGTCGCACCCCGGGCCCGTCCGTGTTCTGCGCAGAGCGCGTCACGCCGGACAGACCACTCGGACGGTGGTCTTCCACCGGAGGTCTCGGTGATCGATCCTTTGGCTGGTCGTGTCTATGGAAGTATCGGTGGGAGGTCGGCGAAAGTGAAAATCCGAATGAAGCGGCCGTCGATCGGACCTCGGAGACGGGCGCAGCGGTCGCTGGACGGATGGAGCTGTCGCCGAATGAGTATCGGAAACGGTTCCCGGGCGACTCCGTCCTCACAACCTTTATAGTCCTGTCGCAGGTTCGTGCGGCTCCGTGGCCCGCCTCGTGAAGATTTCTCAGCAGGAGCTCGACTCCGTCCGGAAGCTCTACGAGAGCGTCATGTCGTATGCGTGTCACGGCCTCTTCTTTCGCGAGGGGATGGTCCTCGCCGAGGAGATCACCAAATCGTTGTCGCTCGGGGAGGATCCGCTCGAGGTAGGCAAGCGGACGATCATCGAGCGCGGATGGGCGGAAGATGTGCTCTTCACGGAGGCCGGAGCGCGGGTCCGGGGCTCCATCGAATCGGCGACGGGGGCCGAGATGGAGACGTGCCATCGCCTCCGTGGGATCCTCTCGAAATTGCTGGAAGCGAAGACGAAGCATCGCGTACGGCTCGCGGAAGTCGAGTGCATGAGCCTGGGCGCGCGGGAGTGCGTGTTCGAGCGGGAGGGGGGCGCGTGACGGCCCTGGTCGACATGGTCCGCGCGTTCAAGGACGTGACGAAGGCCGAAGCGGTCGCCGTCATCACCCGAGATGGGGGCGTGGTCGCCGCGGCCCTCCCTCCATCCGTCTCGCAAGAGACCTTTTCGATCATGTGCGCCGCCATCCTCGGAGCCGGCATGACGGCGGCGACGGAGCTTGGCCACAGCGCGCCGGGCCGCGTCCTGCTCGAGTCGGACGATGCGACGTTGCTGATCCAAGAGGTCGGTCGACGCGGGATGCTCGTCGTCGTCCTGCCGCCGGAGCGCGCGGTCTCCGACCTGGAGACGGCCGTCGCCCGCTTCGTGCAGGCGGCATCGAAAGATCTGGATTGAGACCCGAGAAGCCTTTAATGAGTGTCCCCGCCTTGGCGGCGCGGGCCCGTGGTCTAGTGGCTATGATGCGACTCTTACAAAGTCGAGGTCGTCGGTTCGATTCCGACCGGGCCCACCGACCCCCCACTGGCGCATCGTGACCATGGCGGCCCGACCGGGGTTCGGTTCGCGGTCGCGTCGCTCAGGGAAGGCCGCTCCGTCGTTTCCGGTCCACCCTCACTGCCGGTAGTCCTCCGGGCGGAAACCGAGATCGACGCGGATGTCGGCGAGGCGGCCGAGGTTCGTGCCATCGAGGAGATGGACCGTCGCCTCGTCGACGCGCAGGAGGTCTTGGTCGAAGAGCGGCCCGATGAACCGCGCACGGACGTCGTTCACGGGCATCCCACCGCACAGCTCGTTGAAGGACGGCACGACGATCGCCTCGCGGGGCAGCCTCGGATACCGCCGGTGCTTCCGCAGGAACGGTACGCGCAACCAGCACGGGACGATCTGGCGGGAGCCCATCGCGTCCCGGAAAGCCGCGGCCGGGTGGTTGTGGCCCATGAGCAGCACCTTCGCCTCCATGACCTTCTTGTAGGGCCATGCGTGGCCGTGACAGAATCCGACGTCCGCGACGCGGAACCCGTACGCGGGCTTGAAGCGCACGTTCCTCGGGACGATGTTCTTCAGCATCCCATCGTGGTTCCCTTGGGCGACCGTGATTTCGCGAAACCCCGACGCGAGGTCGCGGAAGAAGACGTATACGTCACGTCGCTCGCGGGAGGCCATCTTCGGGACGAGGTGCTTGACGTCGCCGAGGATCGCGAGCCGCGAGGCCCCGCGGCGGTCCGCGACCTCGAGGATCCGTCGTCCCATCGCCTCCGCGCGACTCGGGATGCGCACGCCTTTCTCCCGGAGTTCTTCCTCCAATCCGATGTGCAGGTCGGCGACGACGAGGATGTCGTCCGCCATCAACGCCGGGACATCGGGAACGGGCTCGACGTCCACGGTCGCTCCACGGTTCGGTTCCGCTTAATGGTTGCGCGCCGACGCAGGGCCGAGGAATTCCGCGAGCACGCGGGCGATGTTCTCCGCGACGTCGACCGACGTGAGCCCGTAGCTCTTCTCCTTGAATGCGAGATCGCCCGCATGTCCGTTCACGAAGGCGCCGAGGCGCGCGGCGTCGAACGGCGCCATCCCTTTCGACACGAGTCCCGCGACGACGCCACAGAGGACGTCTCCGGTCCCGCCCGCGGTCATGCCCGGATTCCCGGTGTAGTTGAACTTCAGCCGCTCCCCGTCCGTGACGATGTCGACCGGACCTTTGAGCAGGATTGTGACCCCGAGCGCCTTCGCGGCCTCTCGCACGATTCCCGCCCGTTCCTCGGGCGGGTCCGGCAGCGTCGTTCCGGTCAGGACCTTGAACTCCCGCGAATGCGGCGTCACGACGACTCGCTTCCCCGCCAACGCTTTCGGATCTGTAGCGATTGCCTTGATCGCGTCCGCGTCGATGATGAGCGGCAGGGAGGCTCCCCGGACGATCTCCCGCACCGCCTCGACGGAGCCATCCGCGTCGCCGAGGCCCGGCCCGATCGCGATCGCATCGGCCTTCGTCGAGAGGTCGAGGATTTCGCGCGTGTCCTCGCGGAGGAGTCGGTGGCCCACGAGCGGATGCACGATGAACGTCGGCGAGTAGCCCGCGACGACCGCTGCGGCGACATAGGGCGTGGTGATGTGTACGAGGTCCGCGCCGGCCCCGAATGCGCCGTACCCGACCAGGGCGGGCGCGCCCGTGTACGGTCCCCCGGCGACGACGAGGACGCGGCCGTTCTCTCCTTTGTGGCTCGTCGGCTTCGGCAGCGGATACAGGACGAACTCGCCCGGTCCGATCGTCGTCGCGATCTTCGGCGGGATGCCGATGTCGACGATGTGGATCGTCCCGGAGTTCTCCGGGGCCATGCCCTCTTTCGCGTCGTGCAACGCCACGGTCGCCGTCGGGTGGACCGAAAGGTCCGTCCCGAATCCGCTGGGGACGTCCACGCTCAGGGTCGGCTTCGCCGAGGCGTTGAGTTGGCGGACGAGGGACGCGAACGGCTCCCGCAACTCGCCGGACACGCCGATCCCGAGGAGCGCATCGACGAGGAGGTCGGCGCGGGCGATCGCTTCCTCACTCTGATCGAGTCCCGCGAGGACTTCCACGTCCCGGAGCCGCTCAAAGTTCGTCCGGGCCTCGGGCGTCGTGAACTGGTCCGGAGACCGAGCGAGCAGGACGGTGACCCGCGCATCCTTCGAGAGGTGGCGGGCGGCGACGAGCCCGTCTCCTCCGTTGTTGCCCGTGCCGCAGAGGACGAGGACGTTCTTCCCCGTCGCGCGCATATCGGCCCGGGCGATCTCCGCGACCGCCTTTCCGGCGTTTTCCATCAGCTCCAGGATCGAGACGCCGAAGTGTTGCGCGTTCCGATCGAGGACGCGCATCTCGGTCGCCGAAATCATCGGGCGCGCATTCGGGCTGCGCTAGTTAAGCCTTGCCCGCGCGGTTAAATCGGGGTGTCCAATTCTCGGTGCCGATGGATCTCGGTCCGCTCCGCCCGTATTCGTGGGCGCTCGTCCTCGGCCTCCTGGTGCCCGTCAGCTGGATCCTCGACCTCGTGCTCGGTCCGGGGGTGGGCGTGTTCGTCGTGGCGGGGATCGCGATCGTCCCGCTCGCCTGGTTCCTCGGCCTGGCGACGGAGGAACTCGGGAAGCACGCCGGCCCCGGCATCGGAGGCCTCCTGAACGCGACGTTCGGGAACGCGACGGAGCTAATCATCGCAATTTTCGCGCTGGCGAGCGGACTGACGGAAGTCGTGAAGGCGTCTCTCACCGGGTCCATCGTGGGCAATCTGCTCCTCGTCCTCGGCGCGAGCATGCTCGCGGGAGGGTTGCGGTACAAGACTCAGACCTTTTCGCGCGAAGCCTCCGGGATTCAGATCACGATGTTGGTCCTTGCCGTGATCGGCCTCGTGATGCCCGATCTCTACGTCCTCTCCGCCGAGTCGGCGGGCGGCGTGAGCGCCTTGACCCTGCAGGAAATCAGCGAGGTCATCGCCGTCATCCTGCTCCTGGCGTACGGATTCGGCCTGCTCTTCTCGCTTCACACGCACAAGGACATCTTCAATCCCGTTACGGAGGTCGAGGAGCGCCCGCGATGGTCGAAATCGTTCGCCATCGGGGTGCTCGTCGTCTCCACATCGTTGGTCGCGGTCGAGAGCGAGATCCTCGTCGGTTCGTTGGAGTCCGCGAAGGCGAGTCTCGGCCTCACGGATCTGTTCGTCGGCGTCATCATCGTCGCGATCGTCGGGAACGCGGCGGAGCATGGGAGCGCCGTCCTGATGGCGTGGCGGAACAAGATGGAGCTGAGCGTGGCCGTGGCGACGACCTCGACGACGCAGGTCGCCCTCTTCGTGGCCCCCGTGCTCGTCTTCATTTCGCTGCTCTTCGCGAGCCCGATGACCCTCAACTTCGAGATTTTCGAACTCGCTTCCTTGGTCCTTTCGACCGCCGTCGTCGCCGCGGTGATCTCCGACGGCCGAAGCAACTGGTACGAGGGGGCATTGCTGGTCATGGTGTACGCGGTGATCGCGGTGGCGTTCTTCTTCCACCCCGCCCCCGCGTGAGTGCGTGGCGGTCGCCCGCCGGAACCTCGCACGCGACCCCGCGGCCTGGCCTTCGTCATTCGACCGTCAGGTCTTGAGCTTCCGGCCCAGGCGTCTCTCGACGGCGGCGACCTTCGATTCAATTTGCCGAGACGCGCCCTTGCGGTCGTCGATCTTGATGATCGTCGACACCCGCTCGGAGTCTTTGGCGACGGCCTTGTGGCATCGCGCGATGAGCGCGAGGATGTCGTCGAACTTCCCCTCCACGACGGTCCCCATCGGATTGAGTCGATATGAGAGGCCGCTTCGATCGACAATGTCGAGGCACCGTGCGACATGCTCGCCGACGCTGACGCCCTGGCCGATCGGCGTGATGCTGAACTCCGCGATCGTCATCGAGGGACCCCGGCAGCCTCATATGCCGACCGCTTCTTGCAACTTGCGTGGCGGTCGATTACTCGCGCCGAGCGGCGGAGTACGACCGAGGCCGCGCGGACGAGGTCCTGGATCGCGAGTATTGGCTTCGCGGTCTCTGGGAGGTCGGCCGAATTCGCCCGGGGCAACGGGTCCTCGACCTCGGGGCAGGCACGGGCCGGTTTGCGCGATTGCTCTCCGAGACGAATGTCGTTGTGGCCCTCGATCCGTCCCGGGAGATGTTGGGCGTGGCCCGCGGAAAGGGGTCGTTCGGCATCGTGCGAGGAGAGGCCCATCGCCTCCCCTTCCGCGCCGATTCCTTCGACACGACGATCGTCGTCATGGTGCTCCATCAACTCGCCGATTTCCGAGGCGCGCTGGCGGAGGTCTCCCGCGTATCCCGCAGCGTCGTCGTGGCGACGAGCGACATGGCCCGCCGCCGGCTCGGAATCATGGAAGAGGCCTTCCCGAGTCTCCTGGTCATCGATCGCGCTCGCTTCCCGCCCGTCGAGGATATCGTCCGCGCGCTCGAAGCGACCCGGTTTCGTGGGGTGCGGATGGAGAACCGTCCGTGCCAACGTGCCTTGACGTCCGCCCAACAGATCGAGCGCGTGCGCCATCGGTACCTATCGACGTTCGATCTGCTCCCGCCCGGGGAATTCGAGCGGGGCCTAAGTTTCCTCGAGGCGGAGTTGCCGCGCCGCTACGGCGATCGGTTCGAGCTGCAGGATGAATTCACTTTTCTAACCGCGACAAGGTGAGGTTCGCGGTCTCCGCGCAGGCGGGACAGAAGTCTCGCCCTTTGCGGTCCGTGTCCGCGAGGGTCTCGGAGAAATACATCACGCAATCCGGATTCCCGTCGTGGTGGCCGAGGCCCAGGGTATGCCCAATCTCGTGGACCGCGGTCTTCGCCGTCCGTTCGACGAGTCTTTCCTCCCCGTCACCGCCGAACATCGAAAGCGAGACGACCGCCCATCCGCCCGCGATCCCGGCGTGGCCGAAGACCCGTTTCATTCCCAACTCCGGGTCGGACAGCTCGACGTCCGTGATCGCGACGACCCGGTCCGCGCCGGGGGATCGGCAGAGTCCCTCGAAGGCGGCGGCCCGAACCGGTTTCGGCAGCCGTCCGAAGGGCTGCTTCGGGACGGGCTTCGGATTCGCGATCCGCACATCGCCGAACTGCCGCAGTTGACCGCGCAGCCGTTCGAGTACGGAGGGAGCGACCTGACCGACGGGCTGCAGCGTCAGGATCATCCTTTGACGACCCCGAGGGGGACCATCCGGGCGACGATCTTCGTGAGCCCCGCGCCCTCCGCGACCCGGACGACGTCCTCGACGTTCTTGTACGCGCCCGGGGCCTCCTCGACGATGCCGGCGCGCGACGCGGCATGCAGGTAGATGCCTTTCTGGTCGAGCGACCGGACGACTTCGTTCGCGTTGTAGGTCCGAGTTGCGGCCTTCCGGGACATCTGGCGGCCGGCCCCGTGGCAGCTCGATCCGAACGAACGCTCCATCGCCGTCGGAAGGCCGACGAGGACGAACGAGCAGGTGCCCATGTCGCCCGGAATCAGGACGGGCTGACCCACGTTGCGGTACTCGGCCGGCGTCTCCGGGTGGCCGGCCGGGAATGCACGGGTGGCTCCTTTCCGGTGGACGACGACCTTCCGCCGCTTTCCGTCGACCTCGTGCTCCTCGATCTTGCCGATGTTGTGACACACGTCGTACACGATGTCCATGCCCAGTTCGTCCGCGGGCCGACCGAGGACTTTGGAGAACGCGTTCCGCACGCCGTACGTGATGAGCTGGCGGTTGTTCCAGGCGAAGTTCGCGCCCGCGCACATCGCCCGCCAATAGTCTTGGCCTTCCTTCGAGCCGATCGGCGCGCAGGCGAGCTGGAGGTCCGGGAGGTCGAACTTCTCGCGCTTCACGACCCGCTCGCAGATCTCGATGTAGTCGCTCGCAATCTGATGGCCGAAGCCCCGCGAGCCCGTGTGGATCATGACGCAGACCTGGCCGACCTCGCCGATTCCGAGGGCTTTCGCCACACCCTCGTCGTAGATTCGGTCCACCTTCTGAATCTCGAGGAAGTGGTTGCCCGCTCCGAGGCTCCCGACCTGGACCTTTCCCCGGGTGATCGCCCGCTCGCTGATTTTCGAGAAGTCCGCGTCCTCCAAGCAGCCGCGGGCCTCGATGCGGTCCGGGTCGTCGGGCCATGCGTAACCTTTCTCGACGGCCCAAGCGACGCCCTCCGTCGCAAGCTTGCCGAGGTCTTGGCGGGAGACCTTCACGAGCCCTCCCTCGCCAACGCCACTCGGGACGTTTTCGAAGCAAGCGTCCGTGAGCGCCTTGATGTTCGGACGGACTTCCGCTTCCGTGAGGTCGGTGCGAAGGAGACGGACGCCGCAGTTGATGTCGAAGCCGATCGAACCGGGGGAGATTACCCCGTCGTCGTGATCGAAGGCGGCGACCCCGCCGATTGGAAATCCGTACCCCCAGTGGATGTCCGGCATCGCCATCGACTTGCCGACGATCCCGGGCATCGTGGCCACGTTGGCCACCTGCTCCGGCGCCTGGTCCCGACGGAGCTGGGTCACCATCGACTCGTCGACGAAGATGAGCCCGCTCGTCCGCATATTCGGCTTGTACGACCGCGGGATCTCGTAACGGAACTCGTCGATTTTCTCCAGGGGGCCGCCCCAGCCGTCGGACATGCGCACCGGGAGTGCCGCCTAAGGCCCGAGCACACATAAACGTTCTTGCCTCTCGCGAGAGCGTCGCAAGCCATTTGGTCCGCTGATGATCTGGGACGCATTGGGTTGGGGCGCGCTCCTAATCCGGCCTTCCCCGCGGCACGTTCCGGTGGGCATGCGAGACCGGAGCGTCCGGGCTCTGGTTCCCCGGGAGGCGGGAGGAATCGGGGACGCTCGCGGTGCGGCGGGCGACCGCCGCTCATCGAGAGGTCCCGCGTGCCTCGCCGATCGCCATGATCGCCTCGCGGATCAGCCGTGCCGCGAGTAGCGCCGTCTGCCCGAAGTCCCAAGCGGGGCTGACCTCGTTCAAGTCCAACCCGACCAGGTGGGGCGCGAGGAGGCCAATGAGCTTCTTCACATCGAGCGACGCCAGCCCGAACGGTTCGGGGTTTCCGACGGCGGGCGCGTACGCCGGATCGACGCCGTCCATGTCGATCGTCAGGTAGATCCGGTCGCGGTTGATCGCCTTGAGGGCGCGCCTGACGCCGGCCTCGATCCCCCGTTCGTGGATGTCGTACACGCTGACGTAGGTGAGCCCGAGTCGTTCGAGGTCGTCGCGTTCCTCCCGGCTGTACGACCGCACGCCGACATAGACGACGTGTTCCACCCCGACGTGGTCCGCGATTCGACGCGCGCTGCACGCGTGGGACCACTTCTCGTCCAGGTACGAGTCCCGAAAGTCGAGGTGCGCATCGATTCCCACGACGCCAACGTCCTCGGGGAACGCGCGGACGACGGCGGGCGCGAGGCTGTGCTCTCCCCCGATGACGATCGGGATCTTGCCGGCCCCGACGATGTCCGAAGCCCTCTCCGAGACGCCTCGCACCATCTCCGACGGCGGTCCGAACGCCGGCAGGTCGCCGAGGTCGGCGACGGGCACGTCGAGCAGATCCCGCTGGTGGTCCATCATATACGTCTCGAAGTTGTACGACGACTGGCGGATTGCCTGCGGCGCGTAGCGGGAGCCGCCGCGGAACGAGCACGTGCGATCGTACGGCACCCCAAACAAGGCGATGCGCGCCTCATCGTACTTCGCGACGGCGTCGGCGAAGCGCGGGACGGCCACGGCCACGGAACCCGTCGTCCTTATTTGAGCCCGACTCCGCTCACTGGGCCGAGAGCTTTCGGCGGCCGAGCGCCTCCAGGTACATCGTCTCCTGACCCGGCCGGATTCTCCCCTGGAACTCCCCGGTCACCGGGAGCTCGAACGTCTCATACGTCGCGAGGTCCATCAACTGCGCCACATTGCCGTGCATCGAGAGGACCTGGGCCTTCCGCTTGTCGATCATCGGGACGCGGACCTTGTGCGTCACCGGATGGACGATCGATCGCTTCTGACCGTCGAAGATGCCGATCGCTTCGAGCCTCGCCTTCGCTTCGCCGTGTTTCCCCGGCTTCGACATCTGGACGCTGATGATCTTACACGGCTCCTCGTCGATGACGACGTAGCGGCCGACCTTGAGCTCCCGCATCTCGGCCTGTTCCCACGACATCGGGATTCCACCGCTGCGATATGGCTGGGCCCTTAAAACGTTTCCTCAGCGTCGCGATTGTTTCTGTCGCGCGCGGTGTTCCGGCGTGAACCGCCGCTTCGGCCGGACTGGTTTGGCGGCCTTTCGTCGGCGGACCTCCGCGATCGCGTGCTCGAGAGCTTTGACCAACTCCGGCGCGATTCGCCGTTTCGTATACGCGTCCGCCCGCGCGGCCATCGCAATCTTTGCGGCGAAGACGCGCGCGATGGCGCCCCGTTGCCACGGGGGCGCCCCGTGAATCCAAGCATGTTGAAAGAGCACGCCGTGCTTCGGCGGCCGAGCGCCGGTCCTCAGATGGCGGAACAGGGCCCGCTCGGCGCCGAGGAGCTGGATCGTGCCCGACGGGAGGCGGGCGAGGTCCTCGACGGTCCCCGCCAGCGCGACGAGTCGCGCGGCGATCATGGAACCTGCGACCTCGGAGACGTTCGGCGCGATGTCGCGGATCGATGCGTCCACGTAGGCCTCCAGCGCCTTTCGCTCCGCGGCGACGGTCCGGGCGAGGGCCGCAAGTCCTTTGAGGTTCTCCTCCTCTCGCGTCCCGAGTTCCGCGCCGACACTGTCGCGGTACTCGAGCGGCATGCGCTCCCGCCGGCCGTGTTCAGCGATCAGATCGAGGTACTCGCCCGCATCGACCGTCCGAGCCAGCTCCGGGAAGTGCAGGCCGTACCACTCCCGCACGCGTTCGACGATGAGGTTCCCCTGTTCCTGGAGATCGTCCAGTGCGCCGACCGCTTGCCGGAGATGGTCTTCCGGGCGGATCGCCTGTCGCATCCGCCGCTTCGCAAGGTCGACCATCGCCGTGTGCAACAGCTCCCTCCCATAGCCGAAGTCCTCCGACTTGAGGAATGGCGGCGACTCCGTCGTGCGGTTGCCGCCGGCGCGTTCGAGACGGGGTTCGACGACGAACACCTCATCCGCGAGGGCCATGAGTTCGCCTTCCTCGTCCAAGACCTTCCAGTCCTCGACGAGCGCGAGGCGGTCCGCGAGGGCCGACGCGTCCTTTGGGAACAGCCGCTCGTGGACGATCGTGTCGCCGTCCAGGAGGAACGATCCGAACCAGGTCGTGAGCAGAAGCACGGGCGTCGGCGAAGGCCGTGAGCGGGTAAAAGCGTATGTCCCTTCTATCGGCGTTTCTTGGCCGGCGTCTTCTTCCGAGGCGCGCCACTCGCCCCCGATCGGAGTTGGGCCGGCTTCACGATGCCCTCTTCCGTGATGATGCCCGTGATGTACTTCGCCGGCGTCACGTCGAACGCCGGGTTGCGCGCGGGGCTCTCTTTCGGCGCGATCGGATGGCCATCGAGGTGGAGCACTTCCTGCGGCGACCGCTCCTCGATTGGGATCTTATCGCCCGATGCCACGTCGAAATCGATCGTGCTCGTCGGTGCCGCGACGTAGAACGGGACGTGGTTCTCCTTCGCGACGACCGCCTTCCCGTACGTCCCGATCTTGTTCGCGATGTCGCCGTTCGCCGCGATCCGATCCGCGCCGACCAGGACGAGGTCCACCTCGCCGCGGCCGAGGAAGGCGGCCGCCGCGCCGTCCGTGATGATCGCATGGTCGATCCCCTCTTGGAGCAGTTCCCACGCGGTGAGCCGTGCGCCTTGGAGCCGCGGTCGCGTCTCGTCGACGTAGACGAAGAAGCGGCGCCCTTGTTCCTTCGCGACCCGCAGCGGCGCCATCACCGTTCCGTAGTCGACGGTCGCGAGGGCGCCCGCGTTGCAGTGCGTCAGGATCCGGATCCCGTTCCGAATCAGCTTCGCCCCGTGCTCGCCGATCTTGCGACAACGGTCGATGTCTTCCCGAGCGTAACGCTCGGCGGCCGCGACGAGGTCGTCTCCCGCCGCGCCCGCCTTTCGCATGTACTCGATCGCGTAGAACAGGTCGTTTCCCGTCGGCCGCGTCTTTCGGAGGCGATCCCCTGCCTCCTTCAGGTCGACGCCTTGGAGGCTCGCCTGCGCGATGCCGTACGCCGCGGTCGCACCGATCGCGGGTGCGCCGCGCACGACCATGTCCTCGATTGCGACGGCGACCTCCTCGAGGTTCTTCGCCTCGTAGATTCGGATCTCGAACGGGAGGTATCGCTGGTCGATGAGCTTCACGAGTCCATCGTCAAGCCACACGGTGAGGAGCTCGCGGGGATCACCGTCCACGGTGACGCGCACACCGGTCCCCCTAGGTTCGGCGGAGCGAGGAAAGGAGGCTCGAGAGGCCGGGGCGCCCGAGCTCCCGCTTCATCTCTCGGGTGAGGGAGTCGTAGTAGAGGACCTGCTGCTCCGCCTTCCCCAGCTCCTCCGAGAGGCGGCGTCGCTCTTCGTCGATGCCGGCGATGGCGTCCAAGATCCGCCGCTCCTTCTGCTGCCACCGGTCGAACTCCTTCTGGGCCGCCTGGATCGCGGACATCTCATCGCCCCGGAACGATGGGGGGCGCGGGCGTGCGTGCGAATGTCGACTCCCTCACGTTCCCCAAGACATCCTTGCAATCAGCCATCCTCTTGTGCACGCGGCCCAGCTCCTTCGACAAGGTGGCCTTCCTGCGATTGAGCTGCCGGATGCGGTCTCGAATCCGGGTCCGGCGGTCGCGCCACTTCTTCTGCTCTTCGAGAGCGAGGAGGACGCTGGAGGGATCCATCGAGGGGGAACTCCAGAAGGTCGACACTATTTAACGATGACGTGTCGGTTCTCATCCTTCCTTCGGCTGGGCTCCCGGAATCACGTATCGAAAGAGGTCGAAGAGGTTCATGGCCTGGTTCACGAAATCCTTGGCGATCCCTTCGCCCGCATCGATGCCGAATACGAGTTCGAGGTTGTCGATCTTCCAGACGCTCACCAAGTTCGCGACGGTCCGATGCGTGGACGCCTCGCTGACCCTCACCTTCCCGACAAGGTTCTCGCCATCCCGGTTGGTGGAGAGCGAGACCACGTAGCCGCGGCCTTCCAGCTGTTTCTTCGCGATCGTCGACATGTCGGTCTTCTCCTCCTTTACCATCGAGGACGCCTCCGGCCGGTGCCATTCGGCTCACCGGTAATAAAGGCTCTTGAGACACGCATCGGAACCGTGCGAGTTCGATGGAGATTTATACCGCGGGACGTTTAGCGGCGCCTCGCGGGCTCGTGGTCTAGCGGTTATGACATCGCTCTCACACAGCGAAGGTCACCGGTTCGAATCCGGTCGAGCCCATTGTCCTCGGACGTCACGCATCCAGATTCGAGGGTTCCGGCTCAGGGGTGCAAGGACGTCGACGTGAGCGCGGCGACGAGGACCGCCACGAGCGCGAGGCCCGCGAGCGGGATCAACATCAGCCACCGCGGTTCGTATCGAAGGTGCATGTAGTATCCGACGACCAAGCCGCCCTTGATGGTCGCGGTCGCCATCAAGATGGATATGATCTCGATGTGCGCGAGCGGGAAGCTGTAGACGGACAGCTCGATGACCGTGACGACCGCAAGGGCGACGAAGACGATGACGTAGGGTCGCTTGGCGTGCGCCTCGACCCCCGGCGGTTCCGCGGTCTCCGTGTCGTACAAGTGGGCACCTCACGCGGGCAGTAGGTAGACGATCGGGAAGAGGAAGATCCACACCACGTCCACGAAGTGCCAGTACAGTCCGACGAGCTCGACAGCCTCGTGGTTCTCCTTCGTGAAGCCGCCCCGGAACGCCTTGCGGGTGACGTACGCCAACGCGAGCACGCCGGCCGAGACGTGGCTCCCGTGGACCCCGGTCTGCGCGTAGAAGGTCGCCCCGTAGTTCGGGTTCACCCCGCCCGGGGCGCTGCTGAACGTGAGGCCTTCTTGGAAGTACAGCTTCTGGTATTCGTACGCCTGGACGCTCACGAACGCGATCCCCAGGATCAGCGTCGCGAGGAGGAAGATTCGGAGGCGTCTCTGATCGCCTTTCTCTGCGGCCGCGAACGCCTCGACCATCGTCATGCTGCTGCAGATGAGGATGAACGTGTTGAGGCCCGTGAGCGGGACGTTCAAGATTTCGTTCGGCGCCGCCCACGGGCCCCGGAAGTCCGGCCCCGGCGTGGTCGTCCGCAAGCGCAGGGTCCAGGACGCGCCGATGATGGCGGAGAAGAACATGATCTCGGTGACCAGGAGCAGCCACGTCCCCAGCTTCCGCGCGCTCACCCGCGGGAACGCCGACTCGATGGCCGTCCCGAGAGCGTAGAACGGGCTCGACGGTCGCCGTATGTCGTCGCGGACCCAGCCGCCCGTGCCGGCGACGAACACGACGAAGCCGACGACGAGGATCGGGATGCTCGGGGTCACGATCCCGACGTATCCGATGGTCATGCCCACGGCGACGATTACGGGCCACCGACTGCCGTGGTGCTCCTCCTCGGCTTGGCCCGCCGGCCCCGGGTGCGCCATGGACCTCGGTCCGGCGGAGAGCAACGTACGAGCCGCTTTAACGTCTTCGGTTTTCCGCGATGTCGGCCTCAGTTCGGACGGAACACCCATGGGTCGTGGGCCAGCGACAAGAAGAGGTCGCGGGACTTCGACCACTCGATCAACCAGTTGGGCACGGGGATCCGCGGCCCATCGGGACCAAGTCGCATGACCCGTTCGTTCCTCCGGGGCCGGATAAATCCATCGCCGTACGTCTTGATTCTAATTCTTAGGACGTAGAACGCCGACCGAAAGACTCGTGATAATCACGCCGTCGTCCGGTCGAGAGGATCGAGGATCGCGGCCCTCGACGGATGGCAACGACGAAACGGCTTATATTCGCCTCCCGAATGCGGAGGGGCCTGGTCCTCCGATGCCCACCGTCCGTCGCATGAAGGGAAAGATGGCTCTGCTGGGGGAGGGCGGCGTCGGGAAGACATCCCTCATCCGCCGCTTCGTCCTCAGCGAGTATCAAGAGACGTACCTGCACACGGTCGGGACGCGGGTGAGTAAGATCGAGCTTGCCGTCCCGTACGGCGCGGACGTCGAGGTCCAATTGGACTTGTCGATCTTCGACATCATGGGCCAGCGGGGGTTCAAGGATCTCGTGCGGGAGACCTATTTTCACGGCTCGCAGGCGCTCATGGCCGTCTGCGACATCACCCGGGAGGACAGCCTGTACGCGCTCAACGAATGGATCCCGTCCGCGCTCGAGATCGCGGGGGACGTGCCGGCGTATATCCTCGTGAACAAGTCGGACCTGGCCGACCGACGGGCCGTCTCGGAGGAAGAGATCGGGAGGGTCGCGGAGACGTTCGGCTCCCCGTTCGCGTTCACGTCCGCGCGGACCGGTGAGTCCGTCGAGGACGCGTTCAACGCCCTCGCGATCGAGATTGTCGATCGGGCGTTCCGGACCGAGGAGGCTCGGGCCGTCGATCGCGGTCTTCGGGAGAAGGTCCTCGAGCTGCTCGCGAAACGCGGCGCGCTGGGGCTTAAGAAGAATCAGTTCTTCGAGATCCTGCGGGGCGTGAACTTCGACGACCTCCAAGCAGAACTGAGGCGGCTCGAAGGCGAGGGCCTCCTGACGTTGTTGTGGGCCGGGCCCTCCGACTTCACCGCGGTCATCACGCCTCGAGGCGCGCAGGCGGGCCAAGCACCGTCGGGTTGGTTCGACGAGTGAGCCGCTCCGCGGAGTGGAGCCGATGAAGAAAGTACAACTGGAGCGCATCCTCCAGTCCCTCGCTCCCGTGCCGCAGCCGAACCCAGAGAGAGAGCAGTACGCGACGCCCGCGGCGATTGCCTCCGAGGTCATCTACGGCGCCTACGGCCGCGGGGATATCGATCGGCGCACGGTGCTCGACCTTGGATGCGGGAACGGCGCGCTCGGGATCGGCGCGAAAGTGCTCGGCGCCACGCAGGTGGTCGGCGTCGATTCGGACCCGGCGGCGATCCGGATCGCGAAGCACAACGCCTCGAAAGTCCACGTCGAGGTCGAGTGGCGAACCGAGGATGTCGCCGACGTCCGCGAGGCCTTCGACACGATCCTCATGAATCCGCCCTTCGGGGCGCAGACGCCGCATGCGGACCGCCCGTTCCTGGACGCGGCCATGCGGTGCGGCCGGGTCGTTTACACCTTCCTGAATTCGGCCGCCGAGGGGTTCGTCCGAGGGTACTTCGAGGCGGGAGGTGCGACCGTCACGGATCGGTTCCCGTACGCGTTCCCGATTCCGCACACGTTCGACTTCCACCGCGACGAGGCGCGACGCATCGATGTCGTGCTCTTTCGGATCGAAGTAGCGAAGGGATAAATACGGCGGCTCGTCTTTCGTGCGAACCCAAGGGTCGAGCGGATTCCGATGGAACCCAAGATGGTGCTTCCCGGCGACGAGATTGCCGTCGCCGAGGAATTTGAGCCGGGCGATGGGACGTACGAGCGGAACGGACTCGTGTTCGCGGCGACCCCGGGGGTGCTCGAACTCGATCCGGCGAGCCACGTCGCGCGGGTCCGAGCGTTCAATCCGCCGGCGGAGCTCCGCGTCGGCGACATCGTCTACGGAGTGGTCGACGACATCCGCGGGATGATGGCGACCGCGACGATCACCGCGATCCACGGACGCACGCGCCAAATCAGCGGCGAGTCCGAGGGGACCGTCCACATATCGAACGTGTCCGAGGAGTACACGGAAGACATCCGCGACATGTATCGCCTCGGCGACATCATTCGGGCGAAGGTCATTCAGGTGAAGCCCTCGCTCCAGCTCACGACGGCGGAACCGTCGCTCGGAGTCGTCAAGGCGCTCTGCTCGGTGTGCCGCGGGCCGCTGGAGGTTCGCGGCCGCGATCTCTACTGCCCTCGGGACGAGCGGACGGAGCGGCGGAAGCTAGCGGCGGACTACGCCGACCTGAAGCTGTCGGTCCCCGCGGCCGAACTCGGCGGCGGCAAGGTCGCAGAGCGCCCCCGCGGAGGCGGTGAGCGGGAGGGCCGAGAGCGCGGCGGTCGGGATCGTGGCGGCCGAGGCGGAGGCCGGGATCGCTATCGGGATCGCGGTGGCCGCGGACGCGACGGACGCGACGGACGCGGCGGGGGGCGAGGCGGAAGGGACCGCGATCGCGACCGACGTCGGTAGTCCTCGACGAAAATTTCGTGAGCGCCCGGTTCCGATAATTAGCATCAAGAATCGAAGGGAAAGAGATATGAACCTACCCTGTGATAGCAGCGCATCGAGGTTGTGATGGTTCCGTCGAACGAGGAAGTGATGCGGGAATTGCAGCGCCTTCGCACCGAAATCCAGCAGTTGCGCGAAGTGGTCAGCGCTCTCTTCAACGCGGTCTTCGAGGAGACGGACGAGGACTGGGATACGGTCCCCGAGAAGGACGAGTTCAACCTGTACAACTGAGCGGCAGAGGCCGCTCGGTGACGACGCGCGTCTCGGCGTTTTGGGATGGCCCCGCCCGGCGAGACCGAGTTCGAGGGCCTCCGCAAAAGACCATAAAGAGCTCGCCCCTTGCCAAACCCGTGAGTGGACCGGACCGCTATCGGCGACAGACCGTCCTCCCGGAGATTGGACCGGACGGCCAACGAGCCATCTCCCAGTCCACCGCCGTCGTCGTCGGCCTCGGTGCACTCGGGAGCATCTCCGCGGACATGCTGGCGCGAGCCGGTCTCGGCCGGCTTCGGCTCGTCGACCGGGACGTCGTCGAGCTCGTCAACCTGCAGCGTCAGTCGCTCTACTCGGAAGAGGACCTCGACCGGCCGAAGGCGGACGCGGCCGCGGATCGGCTTCGGAAGGTGAACTCGGCGATTGCGGTGGAATCGCTCGCGAAGGACGTGCACGCGGGGACGGTCCGCGACATCCTTCGCGGTGTCGATATCATCGTGGACGGCACGGACAACCTCGAGACGCGTTTCCTCCTCAACGAAGCGGCGATTGACGCGGGCGTGCCGTTCGTCTACGCGGGCGCGATCGCGACGTACGGGATGGTCCTCGCCATCCGGTCGCCCGACACCGCGTGCTTCCGGTGCTTCCATCCGAATGCCTTGCCGCCCGGCAGCCTGCCGACGTGCGAGACCGCCGGCATCTTCAACGCGGTTTCCGCCCAGATCGGTGCGATCCAGGCGGGCGAGGCGCTGCGGCTGCTCCTCGGGAATCCCCCGTCGGGCGACCTGCTCGTGATCGACGGCTGGCGGCCCGGGATCGAGCGGGTCCACATCGCCCGGCGGGCGGACTGTCCCGCCTGCGTCGGCGGGGCGCGCGAATACGTCGGGGCGAGGCGCGCACAGGTCCTCGCGTCCCTCTGTGGAAGCGACACGGTCTCCCTCGATCCGCTCCATCGAGGCACGATCGACCTCGACGGCCTCGCGAACCGACTCCGCGGCCTCGGCACGGCCCGTCGCGCGGGCGACATCCTCGTGGCCGACGTCGAGGGACGTCGCCTCACGGTTTTCCCGGACGGGCGCGCCCTGATCCGCGGCGTGAAGGACGAGTCCGAGGCCCGGGCCGTGTACGCGAAGTACGTGGGGATCTGACGTGGTCCACGCGGGAGTCCTCCTCCTGAGCGGCGGATTCGACAGCCCCATCGCCGGCTACCTCATGGCCCGGCAGGGGCTCGGCCTCGCCGCCGCGCACTTCTCCCTCGAGCCGATCACGGACGATGCCGCCGAGGTGAAAGCCCGGACGCTATGCGGCATCCTCGGCGTTCCCACCTTGTACGTCGTGCGGGTCGGGGAGGCGTTCGCCGAGGTCGCGCACGCGGCGAACCGGCGCTTTTACTTCATCCTGACGAAGCGGCTCATGGTCCGGCTCGCCGACGCCGTCGCGGACCGCGAGTCGGCAGAGGTCCTCGTGACGGGAGAGAACCTCGGTCAAGTCTCGAGCCAGACCGTCGCGAGCCTCCGAGCGATCGACGCCGTCGCGAGGCATCCGATCATCCGGCCGCTCATCGGTTTCGACAAGCAGGAGATCGTGGACCGGGCGAAGGCGATCGGCACGTACGACGTATCGAAGGGTCCGGAGATTTGCGATCTCCTCGGGCCCCCGCGTCCCGCGACGCACGCCCGCATGGACCAGATCCTGGGAGAGGAGGCGAAGCTCTCCGTGGACCGGCTCGTAGCGGAGTGCCTCGAAGGCGTCGAGCCGGAAAGGTTCAAGCCGAACCGCGCCGCTGGGTCGCTCCCTACGAGCCCGGAGACCGCTAGATGACCTACTACCTCCTCAAGCCGTGTCGGACCGCGACGGCGTTCATTTCGACTCTCAAGAAGCCCGCCCGCGTGGACCTGGCGAGCGCGGCAGAGCGGCTGCGCGAGGCAGGCTGGCGCTTGAGCGACGTAAAGGTGATGCTCATCCTCGAGGGCGAGCCGGAGTTGACCCTCTACGAGAGCGGAAAGATCCTCGTCAAGACGGACGACGAGCGCCGCGCGCGGGAAGCCATCGACCACGTCTACGAGGCCCTGGGGATCGCGGCGCCGATGGCTGCGGCATGACGTTTCGTTATCGATGTCGATAGGCAGCGAGAGTCTATATAGCCCGACCCGAGAATCATCGTCGTAGAGGAGGGCCGCAATGACGACTCGCCGCGCGTTCGCATTGGCGGTTGCGGGACTGATTGTAACGGTCGCCGTCGCATCGCTCGGCGCTTACTCCGCCGGCACGATCAAGATTGGTGTGAGGGCGACGTCGCTTAGCTGGCAACACGTGAACGTCGTGTTCTCGGACATCCAGGTCCATCGGGCGAATGCGGGCAACGCAAGCGGCTGGATTTCCTTGCCCCTCTCGACGCCGCAGATCGATCTCGTCGGGATGGGGAGCGTGACGCAGCTCCTGTCTCTCGACCGCGCGCCCCCGGGCAAGTACACGCAGCTCCGGATCGTCATCAACTCGGTCTCCGGCGTCCTAGCGGACGGGACGCCCGTCAACGTGACGGTGCCGGACGGCGAGTTGAAGACGGTGACCCCCTTCGATCTGGCGGGCGGCGGTTCCGTCACGATCACACTGAATTTCGACTTGGCGAATTCGATCCACGGGGCGGACGGCGAGTGGACTTTCCGTCCCGTGCTCGGGTCGCTCGATATCTCCTAGGCGCCCTCCCGCGGGCCGCATTGTGCCGGTCTCACTCCCCGAAGCGCCGCTGTCGCATCTGGTACGACCGCAAGGCACGGAGGAAGTCGATTTTCCGGAAGCCGGGCCAATACACGTCCACGAAATACAGTTCCGAGTACGCGAGCTGCCATAGGAGGAAGTTCGAGATCCTCTCCTCCCCGCTCGTACGGAGCACGAGGTCCGGATCCGGCAAGTCCGCGGTGTAGAGGCGCTTCGAGAAGAACTTCTCGTCGATGTCGTCCGGACGGACGGCGCCCGCCTGGGCGTCCCGGACAACGTCGCGAATCGCCTGGAGGATTTCTTCGCGGCCGCCGTATGCGACGGCGACGTTGAATCGATACTCGTCATACTCCTTCGTCCGGTCCTCGGCGTATTCGATCGAGTCGATGACTTCTCTGGGCAAGAGACTCCGGTCGCCGAAGACCTTGATGCGCATCTTGTGCTTGTGGACTCGTTCATCGTCCCCGACCTTCCGGAAGTTCTCCGCGAACAGATGCATGAGATGCTGGATCTCCGTGCTCGGGCGCTGCAAGTTCTCCGTCGAGAACGCGTACACGGTTAGGATGCGCACGCCGACCTCAAGGCACCACTCGAGGACTTCCTCCAGCTTGTCCCGACCCTTCACGTGGCCGTCGAGGACGTTGCCGAGGCCGATCTCCCGGGCGAAGCGCCGGTTCCCGTCCATGATGATCGCGACGTGATGGGGAATCGCGGCCTGTTTGACCTGGTGCATCAGGCGGCGTTCGTACGCCTGGTACGCCGCATCACTGATAATCTTCGAGATGTCCGTCGGCATCGACGGGGGCGTACGATTGGGGGCGACCTATTTAGCCGTTCCCGGGACGTCTGGCCGACCCGGCACGAGGTCGTGGCGGTTGCCGCCGACGCTGCAGACACTATCGTCTTCAACCACCTCGCCCCGCCCCGCGCATTTCTGTCGAGATTCTGTGATGTTGGGTTGGTCCACCACGTCACTCCACTACGCATCCGCTCCTCCCGTGCGCCTCCTGGCCTCGTCAGGAGGTCGTAGAGGGGACTCATCGCATCATCGCGGAGGGCACCGGGGTGGAACCGTACACCCCTTGGCCTCCTCGTCGGAAGCCGGGTAACATAAGCCCACGAATCGGCCGTCGCTCCTCCGAGATGCGACCCCATCGTCGCACCCCGGGCCCGTCCGTGTTCTGCGCAGGGCGCGGATGCCGGATCGGGTCACTCGAACGGTGGTCTTCCGCCGGAGGTCTCGGTGGTCCATTGCATGGGTGGGGTTCCCCATGGAGGTATTGGGGAGGTGGGGGAAACGTACGCTTCTCATTGACGTTTCCGAGCCTCAGCCGAAAACCTTTAAGTATCGTGGCCAAGTTGGTGACACCGTCCCTTTCATCCCTTCAGCGTGATTTAGTGGCCTTATCGATGAAATTGAGTGAGTACCAGGACCTCTACGGCAAGCTTGCAACCGCGGAGGACATCGACTTCCTCGCGGAGAACTTCGGCTACGACAAGGAGCTCCTCCTCGTCATTTACACTCAGCGGATCGTCCGGGACACGACCCGGAAGTTCTATCGGGTGAAGGCCCAAGCCCGCCGGCTCGCGTTCATGTGGCAGAACGGCACGAGCCTCGTGGAGATCGCCCGCCGATTCGAATTCCCCGCGATCCTGACCTCGCTGATGGTCCTCGAACAGCGCAAGGTCTCTCGCAAGCAATTCTGGAAGATGATCAACGACCTCGACTCGGTCCGCGACCGCCGCCTGCGGAAGGAGCTCGAGGAGGTGATCCGCGCCGATATCGTCTACTCCCCGGAAGGAAGCGCGCGGCAGTACGCGAGAGGTCGGTGGGGGGAGGCGAAGTTGCACACGTGGCTCGATTCGCGCGGCCTGCAATACGAGACGGAAAAGGAACTCCGCGCGAAGTACGACAAGACGCCGGACATCCTCCTGCACAAGCCCCTCGAGATGAACGGGTCTCGCAAGTATTGGATCGAGTCGAAGGCGACGTTCGGAGATCCGTACGAGATCCGGAGACACATCAAGAAACAGCTCCTGCCGTACAGCGACCTGTTCGGCGACGGCGCCGTCGTGTACTGGTTCGGTCACGTGGACGACCAGATGTACGCGTTGCCCGAAGGCGTCGACATCGTGCGGCCGACGTTTTTCGAGACGCCGCCGATTCCGTATCCGTACGTTCCGGTGACCGAGACCCGGCTCGAGGACGTCGGGCTCGAGTCGGATGCGGCAGGCCTTCCGGAGTGAGCGCGCAAAACGTTTAAGCCACCGCGTCCCATCGTTGCGAAAGTGCCGGAAGAAGAAGTCGTCCGCGTCCGCATGCCGCGGGGGAGAGACGGCGAGATCCTCGGAGTCGCAGATCAGCTGCTCGGCGCCTCCCGGATCCGGGTGACATGCCAGGACGGCAAGAGCCGGCTCGGGCGGATCCCGGGCAAGCTCAAGAAGCGGATGTGGATCCGCGAGGGAGACTTGCTCGTCGTGAAGGTGTGGCAGTTCCAGGATGAGAAGTGCGACATCAAGCACCGCTACACGAAGACCGAGTCCAGCTACATGAGCCGTCGTGGCCTCATCCCTAAGTCGATTAACATCTTTTGAAAGTCCACGGTTCCGTAGCGTTGGGATGGTGGCCTTTGTCGGACCACCACGACCGCAACGAACTCCACTCCGCATCCACTCCTCCCGTGCGCATCCCAGGAGCCCTGGGATGTCGTAGAGGGGACTCACCACATCACAGCGGAGGGCACCGGGGTGGAACCGTACACCCCTTGGCCTCCTCATGGGAGGCCGGGTTGGCCTGTTGGCCTGTTGGTCGGC
>DASWDU010000018.1 GCA_036395115.1 Thermoplasmata archaeon
TCGTCCTCCACGATGGCAAGCTCGTCGTCGTCCGCCGTCGGAACGATCCGTTCCGTGGGATGCCCGCGCTGCCCGGCGGCTTCGTGGAACTCGGAGAAAGGGTCGAAGACGCGGCGGTGCGAGAGGTCCGTGAAGAGACCGGCCTCGGAACGCGAGTCTTGCGCCTCGTCGGCGTGTTCTCGGATCCGTCCCGGGACCCGAGGGGCCATGTCGTCTCGATCGCGTATGCGCTCGAGGAGATCGGCGGTGTCTTGAAAGCGGGGAGCGATGCGGCCGATGTGATGCTCATCAATCCGGACGATCTTCCGAGGATGGCCTTCGACCACGATGAGATCATTCGGCGATGGAAAGGCGACTAGAGCTCCGCCCGAGGCCCGGACCAAGTCTGTTTCGCGGTCCCCGGCAACCATCCGAGGACCACGAGGGCTACAGAGGCCGCCAGGAGGATTTCGATGCCTTCTGCGGTCACCACCGCGCCGGGCTGCGTCTGAGCCGCGATCGCGAAAGCAAAGACTCTGCCCACGAACCCCGCGACGCCGGCGATCAAACCGGCGCGCGATCCCGCGGCGACGCTCACCCACACCACCCAGGCGGCGACGACGATGAGGAAGATGATCGAGAGGCCATAGGGGAAGATCCGTTCGTTCCCGGAAACCAGCACGGGGATGGAAGGGACGGCCAACAGGAAGGCGATCATCGCGAACAACGCGCGATACACGCGACTGTATCCGTAGATGGCCCGATAGTGGCGGCCCACTTCTCGCGGAGAGCCGAGTCCGGAAAACGCGGTGGTCGGATTGTCGCCGTTCGCCGCCATGGATTCCGCGACGTGGCTCCGGAGCTCGCGCAAGATGTCGTCCCGCACCGCAGGCTCCATGCCGGACATCGCGCGACGCACCTGGCTCAGGTAGTCCTCCTGCGGCGTCATCGGGCGTCCTCCAGGACCGCTGCGGCGCCCGCCGTCATGGCGTCCCAGATCCCGAGGGCTTCCGTGAGCGCGACCCGGCCGCGGTCCGTGAGTCGGTAGTACTTCCTCGGCACGCCCGTCTCCGGTTCTTGCCATCGGCTCTCGACAAATCCCCGCTCTTCCAGGCGCCGCAGGGCCGGGTACAACGTCCCCTCCTTCAGATCGAAGAACCCGTTCGACTTGTCCTTGAGTTCGTGCAGGATCTGAAATCCGTACTTTTCCTGCTTCGAGAGCAGGGCGAGGAGGCAGAGCTGGATCGAGCCCTTCTTCAGCTCGGCCGTCCACTCCGGCGAGACCTCGGGCATCCGCGGCACCTCGTATCCGTGCCTCGCTATTTCGGCTTTCGTGACCCGATTGCGTCGGCGAGGGCAGATTCGTCATCGGCGTCCATCCCTCCGAAGACTTCGATCATCGCGCTGGGATTCGAGAGAAAAAGGGGGAGGGGAGGCGCTACGTTTGGCGCCTCGCCTTCACTCGCAGGTACAGGGCAGGACCCATGGCGATGGCGACAACCGCCAGCTGCGCCGCGAGGATCGTCAGGGGAGTCAGGTTCACCGCGGACGGCAGATCGACGAGCGCCTCCGTCGAGAGGACGGGGTCATGCTCGATTGTCTGGCCCTGCGGATACACGAATGCACCCCGGAGCCAGAAGCCCACGAAGTACGCGCCCCCGTGCTCCAAGAAAAGGCTCCCGCCACCCTGGAGGTTGAACGTCATCGTCGACGGCCGCCCGTCTACCGTGACGCTCGTCGCCCACTCGAACCGGCCGATCCGCGTGTAGTTGTCGTCGAAGTACACGCTGTCGCGCGTGTAGAGGCGGGGCCGGGTCCGCAGCGTGTCGTTCAGGGTGCGCGCATCGCCGACTGTGCTGTTCCCGTCGTCCGCGCGTTCGCGCAGGAGCGCGTGGATGAAGTCCGCCGTCCGTTCAGGGATGTAGTTCCCGATGATCAGGTGGGTCTCGAGCGCAAGCCGGCTGTCCGGGTACGCGAAGTCCCAGCCTTCGATCAGGTGGTCGTACTTCGCGCCCATCGCGACGGTCGGGCCCGTGACGTTCCTGTAGCCGAGGAAGTCGACGTCTGTGATGTCGTAGCGGTTGCCATCGTCCACGGTCACCTTGAACCACGGGATCTGGGCGCTCTTGTCGCGCGTGTCCACGGTCAGGTGGAACGTGAACGCGACGTAGTTGAGCATCCCGTCTCCGAGGCTCGTGTTGTCGAGCACGCGCGTGTACGGCAGGTCGGGCGCACCGACCGTGAAGTTGACGTAGGTTACGTCATCGACGGTCTCGTTCGTCAGGCCGCTCAGCGTCCACGCCGTCACGAGGCTGCGCGCTTTGATCGGGACATTCTGCGTGAGTGGGACCCCGAAGGTGTCGACGCTCATCAGGTCGAATCCGTCGCTCGCGTTCACGGCGCGGAACTCGATGAAGCGGTTCAGGCTCTGCGCCAGGACCGTGTACACCGGCACGCCGCGCGTCGCGATGTAGTTGCCCTGTTCATCGACGATCTCTGCTCCGCCCAGGAACCGCTTGTACTCCGCGAAGATCACGACGTCGTTCACATGAGCGGTCGTT
This sequence comes from Thermoplasmata archaeon, assembly GCA_036395115.1. Lineage (NCBI taxonomy): Archaea > Methanobacteriati > Thermoplasmatota > Thermoplasmata > Thermoplasmata archaeon. The sequence goes on from DASWDU010000018.1 coordinate 2,541, forward strand.
CCGTACCGTACGCCGAAGACCGCGTTCCCGGCTTTCACACCGACGAGATCGCCGCCACCGAACCGGTCCGTCGAGATGGGACCGATCACGACCGGCGTGAGGTCGCGCGGTGGGGCCGCCGCGCTCGCCGATCCCATGAAGCCAAGGGGGATCGCGAGCAGGGCCGCCACGACCAATGCCACCACCAACGTGCGCATGCGTTCACCTTCCCCGTGAGACGATATATCGCCTCACTATGGACATAGTGTCGCTATGATTGTATCTGTACTTAAATCCAGCGAAGCGATTCTCCGGTCAAGCCCATATAGTTCGGCACGGATGCACGAAAACGGTGTCTCGGCTCATCTTGCTCGACGCGAACGCCCTCTTGATGCCTTTCCAGTTCCAGGTCCACCTCGACGCGGAGCTGCGCCGAGTCGTGGGCGATGTCGAGGTCGCGGTCCCGACGCCCGTGCTGGCGGAGCTGGCCGTCCTCGCCGAGTCCGATCGGGACGCCCGGTCCGGGCTGCGTCTCGCAGGAAAGTACCGCCGGATGGAGGCCCACGGGTCCGCGGACGACGCGCTCCTCGACCTCGCGACGACGCATCGCGCGGTCGTCGTGACGAACGACCAACCGCTCCTGGAACGACTTCGGGCGGCGGGCGTCCCTCGCGTCTTCCTGCGATCCCGCAACCACCTCGTCGCGGAAGGCTTGTGACGCTGGAAAGACATAAGCCCGGCGCGGGCCTGTCCCGCGCCGCTGAAGCCGTACCACGTCGAGACGCTCAAGGCGATTGCCCTCACGGGCGGGCTCAAGGACTACGTCAACTTGTCGTCACGCGACCTGGGCAAGCTCGTCGGCGTGAGCCAGCAGAGCGCGTCGCAGCGGATCCTCGAGTTGATCCGCGAGGGCTTGGTGGCGCGAGACCTCGCGACCCGCCGCCAGCGCATCCGGCTGACGCCGAAAGGCGCGGACGTCCTCCGGAAGGAGTACGCCGATTATCAGCGGGTCTTCGACATCAAGGAGACGCTCACGATCACGGGGAGCGTCGCGAGCGGCCTGGGGGAAGGCGCGTTCTACATGCGGCAGAAAGGCTACAAGGACCAGTTCCGCAAGAAGCTCTGGTTCGAGCCCTACGAAGGGACACTGAACCTGAAGATCGCGGGCCCGGACCTCGCGAAGCTGCGGATCCTTCAGGAGAATCCGGGGATCGAGATCTCGGGATTCGAGGCCGCCGGCCGTACGTTCGGCGGCGCGAAGTGTTTCCTCGCGACGGCGGGCCATGTCGATTGCGCCGTCATCATGCCGATCCGCACGCACCACACGGACGTCCTCGAGGTCATCTCGAAGCACTACCTACGGAGCGCGCTCGGGCTCAAGGATGGGGACGTGCTCGAGCTCAATGTGACGCTTTAGGAAACGTCCGTACGTAAACGCAAAGCCCAAGACCGTGGGCCGTGTTCGTCGTGCGATGGCTTTTCCCAGGGCCCTTCCGCTCCTCGTCGCGGGGTGCATCGTCCTCGTCGCCGCCGTGGCGGCCTGGTTCCCTCATCCCGCGGTGTGGATCTCTGTCCGCGCGGGACGGACCGTCTACGCGCCCGGGGAGCCGGTGAATTTTACCGCCACACTCGTCGTCGGTGGGAACCGGCCCGTCACCGTGCCGGACGGCCCCGGGGGTCCGGGTTGTGGAATCTACTTCATCGTGGAGGACGAAAGCCACGCGCAGATATACCCCGGCGACGGGGGATTGCGCTCTTGTCCGCTGATGTTCGCGAGGCTCCTCCCTCCGGGGGAGACTCGGTCGTGGAATTTCACGTGGCTCCAAGTAAATGCGTCGGGTTCGCCCGTACCGGCGGAGCGCACGTATTGGCTCGTCGCCGAACTCTTTACGTCGCGCGACATCCAAGTAATCGTGGCGCCCGCCGGTATCTTCGTGGGGATGGGCGGGATGTCGTCGAGCGGTTGATGAGCCGCGGTGACGGTTTTCGCAGCACGCACCGATCGAGCCTCAGGCGCGGTCGTCCTCTTGGGCGATCCGTCGGGCGTTTGCGGCCGCGGTCGCCGGGCTCCACAGATTCGGGGCGAAGAGTTCGCGCGGCATCAACGCGAGGCGACGCCAGGCGAGCCCGACGACCGGCAGGACGATGCCCAATCCGATGAGGGCGGTCACGAAGAAGCCGTACGCCGTCGACAGGATTCCGAACTGGAGGGCGGACGTCAGGAGCACGCCTGGTACGATTGTGAGGATTGCGCGGGGCATCTGGGCCGGTGCGCGGACGTCGCGCGCCCACATCCAACGGGTCGCCGCCGAGAGCCCGGTGACGATCAGGAACCAGCCGAGGAAGTTCGACAACGGGACGCCGTACAGGGTGGCAGGAGAGAGCCAGGTCCAGAATTGAGACCGGACCGCGACGGGGTCCACGAGCAGGTCCCACGCCGTCGCCACGAGGCCGTCCACCGGCGCGAGCCACAGGGTCGAACGGCCCAGCGCAGCCGTCGTCGTGGCGATTGCGAGGTATCCGACGAGAATCCATGCGATGAAGATGAACACCGGCACGAGGCCGAGCACGTACGGGCCCGGTGCCTGCAGATAGGCGTACGCGCCGTACGGGACGCCTGTGAGGACTCCCAGGAATTCGGATGCGAACGGAATCGCAATCACGAGGCCGACGAACGACATCGTGCCCGAGAGGCCGTGCGTCCGCAGCATGCACGCGACGACGAACGCCGATGCGAGGACGGTGGCCCCGGGCACCGTCGCGCTCGTGATCAACTGGATGATCGCCGCGCTGAGCTGGATGGCGGCGACGCCGACGAACGCGAAGAGGTAGACGCGGTCGAGCCGGGAACGGCTGGGCACGACCTCCATCCAGTCCCGGATGCGGACGGCCCGGAGATATAACTATGTCAAGGCGGAGCGCGGAGTCCGTCGATCGTCGAATGCGGAACGGCGGGGCCGAGGTCCGGAGTCGGCTAGAACCGTCTCTCGACGTACTGCAACACGCCCTCGAAGACGGCTTTCCCGTCGCCGTAGACCGGGTCTCCATCGTCCCTGCGGGTCCAGTCCGGATGGAGGTGGCGGAAGAAACATCGCTCGGGGTGCGGCTGCACGCCGAAGACGTTCCCGTCGCGATTGCACAGCGCGGCGATGTTGAACGTCGTGCCGCTTGGGTTCCACGGGTAGCCGGCGTACTTGCCCCGGTCGTCCACGAACCGGAAGACGATCTGGTCGTTGTCGGCGAGCTCCTTCAGCATCTTCTTCTCCCGGTCTTTCGGCAGCAGGAACTTTCCCTCCGCGTGGGCGGAGATGAATGTGACCACGCCGCCTCGTTTCAGGCCGCGCGTGAAGACGCACGACCCGCCGTTCTCCATCCGCAGGAAGCTGGGCCGGCACTCGTAGTGGCTTGAGTCGTTCGTCGCGAGGACCGCCTCCGGCTCGTCCGTCATGACGCCACCGAGGGCGGGGAGGAGGCCCGCCTCCACGAGGACCTGGAACCCGTTGCACACGCCGAACAGCGGCTTGCCCGCCTTCACGAAGGCGACGAGGTCTCTCGAGAGCCTCGATCGGAGCCGGGCCGCGAAGATCGTGCCCGCGCGGACGTAGTCCCCGGCCGCGAAGCCGCCCGGAATCATGACGATGTCGTAGTCATCGAGGTCCCGCCGGAGTTCCGCGGGCGCGTCGCCGGTGAGCTGCTTCAGGTGGACCTTCTCCGCGTGGGCGCCGAGGTGTCGGAAGAACGCGACCGACTCGTCCTCGCAGTTCGTGCCTTCGATGTAGACGACGCCGACGCGGATCGACGAGCGCTTCAGGCGACCACCACCTGCTTCGGGATCGCCTCGCTCCACGCCTTCCGCATCGCGGGGAGGGCGAGGGAGGTCCACTGCCGACCGCGGGCGAGGTGCAGCGAGCGCCCGCCCGTCGTGCCCAAGTACGTCGCCGGGACGCCTTCCATGAGGTGCATGAACTCCTCGTACCGGTCTTTCGGGACCTCGACGAGCCAGCGTCCGTTCGACTCGGAGAACAGTTGCACGTCCCACCGCCCCGGGTCCATCGCCGTGGTCTTGAGGTCGGCGCCGAGGTCGCCGCCGAGGCACATCTCGGCCGCCGCGACTGCGAGCCCCCCGTGGCTTAGGTCGTGGCACGCGCGCACGGTGCCGGCCCGAATCGCCGCGAGGAGGTGATCAATCGATGCGCGGAGGCCCGGTGCGTCGACCGCGGGCGCCGGGGCGATCCCCTTCCCGCGCAGCCGGAGGTACTCGGAGCCTCCAAGGTCCGGACCCGTGTCCCCGACGAGGACGACCGGATCGCCGGGCCGCTTGAAGTCTGACGTCACGCACCGCCGAAGGTCGTCCACGATCCCCACGCCGAGGATCACGGGCGTGGGCGGGCACGGCCCGATCGCGGATTCGTTGTAGAACGATACGTTCCCCGAGGGGATCGGCACGCCGAGCGCCCGGGCCGTCGCCCCGATGCCGCGGACGACCTCGCGGAACGACCACAAGCGGTCGGGCTTCTCCGGGTTGCCGAAGTTCAGGCAGTTCGTCAGGGAGTGAGGCGCGGCGCCGACCGCTACGAGATTGCGACACACCTCGTCGACCGCGGACGCGCCGCCGGCGAACGGGTCGATCGAGGCGATGTGCGGCGTCGAGGCGACCGCGATCGCGAGCGCACGCCACGAATCCGGCATCGGTCGGATGACGGACGCGTCGCCGTGCGCCGCCTTCCCGATCACCCCGTGCATCGGCTTGAGGACGGTCGACGCGCGGACCTCGTGGTCGTACTGTCGGATGACGTATTCCTTCGAAGCGATGTTCGGGGACGCGAGCAGCCTGAGGATCGTCGTCCGATAGTCCCGCGGTTCCGGCGGGAGATCGAGCGCACCTCGTGGGTTTCGCTTCGGAGGCCGGACATCGCGCGTGTATTCCGGCCCGCCGGTGTAGAATTCCAGGGCCATCTCGAGCACGCCGACACCGCGGTAGGTCACGCGGCCGACCTTCTCGGGGATCACGCGCCCGACGACCGTCGCCGGGACGTCGTACAGGGCGAAGATCCGCAGCACCTTCTCGACGTTCTCCGGGAGCACGGCGAGCATCATCCGTTCCTGGCTCTCGGACACCCAGATCTCCCACGGCGCGAGGGCCTCCTCCTTCAGCGGGACCTTCTCGAGGTCGATCTCCGCGCCGAATCCGCCGCCCAGGGCCATCTCCCCGACGACGCACGAGAGCCCGCCGCCGCCGAGGTCCTTGAGACCGTCGAGGAGCCCCGCCTGCGCGCACTCGACGCACGCGTGGATGAGCGGCTCCTTGAGGATCGGGTCTCCCAGCTGGACGGCGCCGGCCTCCCATCCCTCGACGGCTTTCTCCGTGAGGTCGACGCTCGCGTACGTCACCCCGTGGATTCCGTCCCGGCCCGTCCGGCCGCCGCCGAGGATGAAGACATCCCGCGGCGACCCGACGCGGTTGCGGACGAGCTGGGACTTCTTCGCGAAGCCGACGCAGGCGACGTTCACGATGATGTTCCCGAGATACCCCTCGTCGAAGACGATGCATCCGGCGACGGTCGGGATGCCCACGCGGTTCCCGTAGTCGCGGATGCCCGCGACGACGCCGCCGAACAGGTATTTCGGATGTTTCGCCCCTTTCGGCAGCGCATCGAGCGGCGTGTCGAGCGGACCGAAGTGGAGCGGGTCCGCGAGGGCGATTGGCTGCGCGCCCATCGCGAGGACGTCCCGCAGGATCCCGCCGATCCCGGTGGTCGCGCCGCCGTACGGCTCGACGGCGGACGGATGGTTGTGGCTCTCGATCCGCAGGGCGTACGCGTGGTCCGCGTCGAACTCCACGACGCCCGCGTCGCCCCGGTCGATCACCCACGGCTGCTGGACGGGGAAGATGAACTCTTTCAGGAAGACCTTCGACGACTTGTAGCAGCAGTGTTCCGACCACGCCTGGCCGAGGCTTTGCAGCTCGACGTCCGTCGGGTCGCGGCCGGCGGCGCGGAAATAGTCCTGGATGCGGCGCATCTCGTCAACGCTGAGGGCGAGCCCCATCCGCTCCGAGATGCCGGCGAGGTCCGCCGGGGAGGCGTCTCTCAGGAGGACGTCGTGCAGCGGGAACGCGAGGGACCGCCGTCGGAACCGCTCGCCCAACCCTTCGCCTCGAAGACGACAATCGTGCGGAATACATTATGCTTGTCCTAGGTCGGCGTCGGCGAACGTTCAAGTGGTGCGGTACGCCATTTCGCCCGCGATGCCGCCTTCGTTCCGGGACCGGCTCCGCGCGTCGCCCGTCGTGCTCGAGGTCGTCCCGCCTTCCCGGCGCGCAAGCGAGAAGGCGATCGCGGGGCTCGTCGCGCGCGTCCGTGAGGCCGCGCGCTCGATCCAGGGACTCGACGCGCTCAACGTGCCGGAGGTCCTCGACGAGAACCACGAAGGCCAGCCGTTCTACCGCAACCTGGACCCGCGCGACTTCGTCACGCGACTCGGGGCGGATCTCGGCGTCGAGCCGATCGTGAACAAGGTGGTGGCCCACCTCCCGTCGACCGCGGCGTTACGTCGCTGGGCCATCGAGTCGGCCTCCGAGTTCGGGGTCCGCAACTTCGTCCTCGTTGGCGGGACGACGGGCCGGATCCGCTATCCGGGCCCGTCCGTCGTCGAGGCGAACCGGGTCGTACGGGCGGCGCTCCGCGGCCGAGCGGATGTCGCCCTGGGAAACATCACGATCCCGGAGCGGGAATCGGAGATCGACCGGCTCATGGAGAAGACCCAGGCGGGATGCGACTTCTTCGCGTCCCAAGTGCTGTTCGAGGCGGAGCCGATGGCGACCGTGCTCCGGGCGTATGGCCGACGGTGCGCGGCCCAGGGGCTCGAGCCGGCCACGGTGTTGCTGAGTTTCGCACCCGTCTCCGACTACCAGGACATCGAGTTCCTCGTTTGGCTGGGCGCGACCGTCACCCCGCGGACGGAGGAAGCCCTCCTCGCCTCGGTCGAGCCGGGATCCGGGCGCCCGTCGTTCGATCGGGCGCGGACCCTCTGGTCCCAGCTGCGGGCCGCGGCCGCGCTCTCCCGCCCGCCGGTGCCCTTAGGCGTGAACGTCGAGATGATCTCCGCGCACAACTTCGACCTCGCGGTCCAGATGGCCCACGACTTTTGCGCGTCCCGGTCGGCCGCCGGCGCGCCGGCCGGCGATGTTTAAATATCGGCGCGCCTGTGTTCGCCCGCCGGACCGTGCGGCGGAACGCCGCCGTCCGCCTCGGGGGATCTCGAATGGCGAAGGAGGACCGGGACGAGTGGATTGTGAAGTGCCCGAAGTGCGGCCGCATCCGAGAGTCGTGCCGGCACGTGTCCCGCGACGACGTGCGCCGGATCGTCCACCTCCTCGACGCCGGCGTCGAGGTCTACCAGGCCGAAGACGAGCATGAGGCGCCGGAGCCGCACATCCACGAGCCGCCGAGGCCGATTGCGCAGGTCGTCCAACCTCGGTTCACGATCGCGGACCTCGTCCTCGCTGAGACCACTCGAGAAGGGCTCCAGGACGCGCTGACGGAGTTGCGGAACAAGGGCCTCATGTACCGCCGATGGGGGCTCCGCAAGGTCATGCGGAGGACGAAAGGGCTCAGCCTCCTGTTCGCGGGGCCGCCGGGCACCGGCAAGACGATGGGGGCGGAGGCAATCGCGAGCGAGCTGGGCCGGCCGCTGCACGTCGTGAATTACGCGCAGCTCGAGAACATGTGGGTCGGGGAGACGGAGAAGAACATCGAGCACGTGTTCCACGCGGCGCTCGACGGCAGCGCGGTGCTGTTCTTCGACGAGGCCGACGCGGTGTTCCAGCGCCGGGGCATCATGTCGACCCCGTGGATGAACCGGGACGTCAACGTGCTGTTGTCCCAGATGGAGACGTACCCGGGCGTCGTGATCCTCGCGACGAACCTCGCGCGGGTCATGGACAAGGCGCTCGACCGCCGCGTTGACATCGCGGTGGAGTTCCCGATGCCCGACGCGGATCTGCGGCGGCAGATCTACGAGCGGCTCGTCCCGAAAGAGGCGCCGCTCGCGAGGGGCGTCGACTTCGAATCGCTCGCCCAGAAGTACCCGCTCAGCGGAGGTTCGATCCTGAATGTCGTGCGCCAGGCGATGCGGAACGCCTTGCGCCGGGGCAAGCGCCATCGGATCACGATGGAAGATTTCGTCCGGGCGGCGGAGAGGGAGACGAAGAAGTCCGCGCTCATGTCGACGGACCACCTCCAGGAAGCGCCCCGCCGCGAGCGGATCCGCGGATACGCCTGAGGGCGCCGCGTGTCGCCCGCCGCATCAAAGGCTGGCTCGCTTCCCCGTTGGCCATGGCGGGGCCATGGTCGAGGAGCCGTTCAATACCCCACGGATCCGCCGCGAAAGCCCGAAGGCGGCGGGTGACGTTCTTGTATCAACCGCCGATATGATGGACCCGATGCGTCGGGAGGTCGTGGGAATTGTCGTGGCGAAAGTCCGAATGTCCTCGGCAGATCGCCTCTGCGCACAAGCGCTCGAACTCATTGTTGATACGGGATCCACCCTCACCTGGGTCCCCGCCCGCCCACCGGAACCTTGAGAAAAGTCGACGCGTACCTCGCCCTGGTCACATAGGCGGCCCGAGAAACCATGATGGTGGCCCTTCAAACCGTTCCTGCGACAAATCTGGGCGCGCGGAGGCGGAGAAAGGGTTGCCTTTCCGGCAGGGAAGAAGGTGTCGGGCTTTGGCTCGGTCCAGGGGCCGAATGGCGCTACCACGAACGCGTTGGCCGACGGGCTTGGGCACTCGAGGAGGACCGTCAATGTCACTGAGGATGGAAATTCACACGGAAGTTCCGGCGCGAAGTGCAAGGAAAACGAGGAACTTCCCGTGAGCAGCTCGAGCCGCTCGTGCGGCAAATCGATGTCGGGTGGCGCCCCCTCGTTATCGAACAGGCTGGAGAGGGCTAGTCCGTCAAACATACGCGACTCCCGCATTGCGTTAGTGCTGAGATGAAGCTTGCCACCGAGGACGGGATAGGGCTTGGAATGGAGTGAAAGTGCCCCAGATCGAACCGTAGCGCGTCAATGAGGACCTGATAGGCAATTTCCCCGGGGGAGTCGTCACTTTCTCCTATCTCTAGGGAGAACCCTGATGCGTTCGGGCGTCCAAGAAGAGGGTGGAGCCGAACGTGTTGCCACACGATCGGCCCAGGCAGGTCGATGTTGTGAGCATCGAACCCGACTGTTCCACCCAGTCGCCGAATCGAGGCATCGCCTTTGAAGCTGCTGCCCGGGTCGCCGGATACATCCGCGTCTCAACGGAGGACCAGGCGCGGGAAGGGTTCAGCTTGGACGCGCAGGCGACAAGACTGCGGAAGTACTGCGAGGCGAAGGGCTGGTGGCTCGTCCGGATTTACCGAGACGAGACCAGCGGAAGAGCGACGACGAGGCCCGCCTACCGACGGATGATGGCCGACATGGACACGTGGGATGTCCTGCTCGTGGTGAAGCAGGACCGGATCCATCGCAACGTCCGGAACTTCTACGAGATGGTCGACGAGCTGCGTGCGAACGGCAAGCAGTTCGCCAGCGTGGAAGAGTCGATAGACACCACTACCGCAATGGGTTGGGCGTTCATCGGCATCCTTGCCATTTGGGCTCAGCTGGAATCGGATCAGATCTCGGAACGGGTCCGGAAGGCGATGCCTGTGGCCAGGGCCAAGAACTACCACCTGGGCCGTCCGCCGATCGGATTCGTCTGGGTAAAGGCCACGAAGACGTTCGAGCCCACGGAATGGGCACTCGCGATTGAGGCGGCCGCGTCCGCATATGGCGTCGTAGAAGCGGGCAAACTCCATCCCTATCCGGACGGCAAACGGGCAGGCGACTCTGTCTCGGAGAGATCTGTACGACGAGTCTTGGAGAACTTGGAGCTCTACCGGGAGGGTCGCCTTGTCCCGAACGGCCTCTCCGAGGACCGCTACCGCTACAAGTCGTTGGAGGTCCCGACGGGAGAGATGATGAGGTCGCCCCTTCATGGCGGTTGTGAGAAGATTGGCCTATAGGACGCCAGTCACAAGTCTATAGTTGCCGGGATGCCGATCTCCATGGGGCCTCAATGTTGACACCTTGACAACCTTGACCTTGTGAGTGATTCCAAAGGACGACCGGGGGCGAATGACGTTCGCCTTGAGGACCGAGATGCCCTCTAAGACCTCGCCTTGCTGAAGAGGAGCGAAACGCACCGACGTGAGACCGACGAGCGGAATGAGCAACCCGCACTGCATCAGGGCCGAGACCTCTTTTAGACCGCCGTAGTGGGGGTCGGCGGGGGGATATGTTTTGGTATTGACTTCCATGATTTCGCCGTTGAACGCGCACATGGGAGTTCCTCGAGTCAGCAGCTCGAGAAATCTTGTGGGGGCCCCGACCCCGGTTTCGACTCGTCTCAGGAAGAGGGCCAATGCAACACTGAGGTCGATCTCCAACTCGGCGTCGAGAGTCGAGCCGATGAGTCTGCTATCTGCCTGCTCCTGGGGATGACGAAGATAATCGCTACTACCCTCCCATTCGGTATCACTCACAAGGAAGGTTACTTCCATCTTGCCCGATTTCAGTATGCTGTCCAAACTATCCATCCATCGCCGGTTTCGTACCGGACTACGACCCGCAAAGCCCCTGACTGGTAGAGCCAGTTTCCTCCTTGCGGTATGGGTGTTGAGGTTCTTATGGTGTGCCCAATCGCGCCGAAAACCTCCTCTTCGGATTGGAGGCGTAGCTTTTGCGTTATTTGCGTGAAGCGGGAGAACGGGGCTTTGGTGCCGACGTCCTCATAGAAATGGAGGACTGTCCGCTCTGGGAATGAAACTATTCTGCCGGTTTGGTCAGCAAATCTGAACTTGGTGGCCAACCTTCCGAGTTCGGCTCTTTCAAAGAATTCTGCCGTTCCTTGCGGAATCTCGTAGCTCGGCTCCGCGATCAATCGCGCTCGGGGCGCCTGTCCAATGAATCCTCTCTCTGCCACATAGGCCCTTGAAGCAGCTTCATCAAATCCAGAAAGGCCTGCCTTTCCGGCACCCACTTCAGAAAGGCTTGCCTTTCCGGCAGGGAAGAAGGTCTCGGGTTTCAGCTCGGCCAATGGGCAGAATGGAGTCGCCACGAACGCGTCGACCAATGGGCTTGGAAACGCGAGGAGCACCGCCAATGTCACGGACGATACAGAGTCATGCGGAAACCCCGGATCGAAGTGCAACGAAAACGATTCCGTGAGCAGATCGAGCCGCTCGTGCGGAAGATCGATGTCGGGCGATGTCTCCTCACCTTCGAACCAGTCAGCGAAGCTTACTCCGTCCAACATGCCCGATTCCCGCATTGCGCGAGAGCCGAGATGAAGCTTGCCACCGAGGAGGACCACAGGGAGACAGGCCTACCAGGGCGGTTTGGGCAGGAACGGATAGTGTGTCTTCAACTGCTCGTAGATCTCCCGTCCGTGCTTCGGAGACAGGTACACGGCAGGGCCGTGCTTTGTGGACTTGCGGAGGACCGTCCCTTCCCGTTTCAGGGTTTCCAGAGCCGCCTTGAGGTTCGCGATTTGATCGGGCGGAAAGCCACGAAGGAGGTTATCCTCGAGCATGTGGTGCTTCCCGAACACTCGATGGCGGTAAAGCTTGTACAGGATCGCGGCTTCGTCCCGTGAAATGTCTCTCAAGCGCGCGGCAATCGGATGAGAAGGTATTAGTAGCCAGTGTTAACTATCTTTACGCAGGTGTAAGGAATGTTTACAGACATCTTCGGCAATGCGCCCAGGGTCAGGCTCCTGGATTTCCTGACGGATCACCCCGACTTTGACTACACCATCTCCCAGATGGCGGAGTTCGGTGAGATCGCCCGACCCACGGTCTACAAGCTCGTGGAGGAGCTGCTGGGTCAGGACATGCTGACCTTCACCCGTTCGGTGGGGGATTCCAAGTTCTACCGTCTCAATGTCGCGAATCCTCGGATCGTTTCGATGTTGCAAGTGGACTTTGAAGGCATCAACAAGGAACTGGCCGCCCGGGTGTACAATGAGATGTCCGGTGCCGCGACAGAGCCCAAGAAGTCCCGCGCCGGTGGCCCCTCGCGAAGTCGCCTCTCCCACCGAGGGCGTGTGGTGCCGGTCCGTGCATATCCGAGGCGTGGCGTTCGAAGAAAGGGACCGAAGTCGTCCGATTGAACCACCGGGGAGCCGGTCCTCGCCGCATGGTCCGATCGGAGTTACTTCTCGACGGCGATCTCGTACTCGTGGATGACGGGGTTCGCGAGGAGCCGACGGCACATCTCCTCGACCTCCTTCAGGGCCGTCTTCGCGTCCTTCGTGACGAGGTCGATCCGAAAGAGCTTCGAGCTGCGGACCGCCCGGACGCCCTCGAATCCGAGTAGCTTGAGGGCCTTGTGGACGTTGTCCCCCTCCGGGTCCGTGACGCCGGGGCGGAGGCGGACCTCCACTCGGACGCGGACCAACCCAGGTTCCCCGGAGTCGGCATGGCCTCCCCGTTCTTAGGCCTTTCCCGGAGCGGCCGCGAGGTGCGACCGGAACAGCGAGGACCGCTCGGACGGCCGGGCAAACGACCGACCGGCCCGCACCTCGATCGTCAGGAGGCCCTTCGATGCGAGGGACCGGATCGCCGCGACGGCCGTCCGGCGGCTCATCCCGCGGGCTCCCGCGCGGGCGACGAGCCCGTCCACGGTCACCGCCCGTCGGACCAGGGCCATGATCGCCCGCTCCGACGCCGGGAACGGCTCTCCCAGGCGGACTCCGGAGAGGACCGGCAGCCGGATCGGCGTCGTCTCGCAATACCACGTCTCGATCCCCTCCAGGAAGGCCGCGAGGATCGCGGCGTTCGCCAAGATCTTCGTGCCGCCGCTCACGCTCAGCCGGACGGGTCCCTCCCGCGCCGACTCGAGGATCGTCCGCCGCACGGTCCCGAGCGAATCGAGGAGATCGAACGGACGGACGACGACAGATCGGAGGGACGGCTCGAGGTCCTTCAGCCGGCGGAAGCCCGCCGACCGGAAGCTGTCCCGGCCCGCCACGACGACGAGCCGGTCATACGGCATGAGGCGCAACGCCGGCAAGACGTGCCGCTCGTCGAAGCCCATCGTGACGATCAGCGTGCGTCGGCCCGTCCGTTCACCCCACGAGGAGGTCCATTGCCGGAGCGGGCTTGACGATCAGCTTCCTCGCGTCCCTCGCGTCCGCCAGGCGTTCGATCGCGCCTTTCGCGTCGAGCTCGCGGAGGTGGTGGTTCATCGTCGCCTTGTGTACGCCGAGCGCCCGGGCGAGCGCCGTCTCCGTGAAGTCCTTCTCCCGGTTCTTCACAAGGAACGTCAGGACCTCCCGCTGTTTCGTCGTGAGGCCTTCGCCGTACGTGATGCGAAGCAGGGGAAGCGGGATTTCCTGATACGTCTCGTCGTGGACGTAGGTCGCCGGGATGCCCTCGAGGACGCAGACCAGAAGGGCGGCGCTGCTCATGAGCCGCGTGCCGCCCGCGATGTTGAACCGGAGGTCCGAGCCGCTCGCCCGGTCCTTCCGGATGTCGGCCCGGATCTGCGTGGCCACGTGCAGCAGGTCGAACGCGTCGCTCACCTCGTTCGCGGTCGCGGACAGGCCAAGGGCGCGACAGAACTCCATGACCTTGGCCCGCGCATCGCGGCTCTTCGCGTGGTCGCTGTGGTAGAACACGACCCGCTCGAGGCCCTCCGTCGACCGGATCGAGGGGATGAGGCTCTGAGGCCGCCATCCGAGCGTGCCGAACAGGACGGTCATCGCGACCCGCCGAGAGGCCGTTCCGACGATATGAACTTCCTTCCAACCGCGGACACGGAAGGTCCACTCCGGGCGAAACCATTTTATCGCGGCCCCGGGTTGGGCACGTGGAAGGTCGCCGGATGGACGCGGGCGAAAAGACGTTGCTGGTCACGCGGCCGACGCGGCTGATCGCCCTACGCTTCTACCTCGCGATGTTCCTCCTGCTCATCCTCGCGGGGGCCGTGTTCTTCGTCGACCGCCTCGCCCCGTCGTTCCCGGACCCCGCGATCGGCCCGGTGCGGCTCAGCACGATCCTCGCTGGGTTCGTCGCGGTCCTCGCCCTGCTCGCCTTCTTGACCGCCGAGCTCAAGCGGAAGACGACGCGATACATCATCACGGATAACAAGATCATCCGCGAGGACGGCATCCTGAACAAGAACACCGTCATGATCCCGTACACCCAGCTCGAGCGGGTGGACCTCCATCAGACGTTGTCCCAGCGCATCCTGAAGATCGGGACGATCGTCGTCGACACGGGCGACGACACGATGAACATCGACATGGTCCCGCGTCCGTCCCACATCCAGGAGCTGCTCAGCACCCGCATCGGGAGACGCGGCTGGACCGGCCCGCAGCCACAGCCACCGACGACGCGCTAGGTCGGTACCCTCTCGATGGGAAACGTTATTTGCGGCCGGTTCTCTTGACCGTCGATTCGCATGCTCATGGCATTCACGTTCCGCGCGAAGCGCGGTAAGGAATCCGAATTCGAGCGCGTGCTGAACAATCCGGAGGGCGGGAAGGTGGTCGCGAGAGGACTCGGTGCGACCCGGAATGCGCTGTTCCTCAAAGACGGACAGATGATCCGGATCATGGAGTTCCCGGATGGCGCACGGCCGAAGTCTATGGTCGAGGTCGCGGAGGCCGACGCGAACCTGAAGGCGTTCCTGCGCCGGCTCGGCCCGCTCGTCGAGGACGGTTTCGATGTCGATGTGCCCGGGAGCCTGGAGGCGTTCAACCGCCGCATTTCCTTCGCGCCGGCGTACGACGTCCACGTGGGGCCGGGCGCCTAGTCCGCCCACGGGAGGAGCAGGCGCGCCTCGCGCGTGTCGACGAGGTCCCATGCCCCGGGCACCCCGTCCGGCTCGCCTTCGATCCAATACCCACCGATCGTCATGTCGTACCCGTGCGTCGGGTCGGTGGCGACCGTGCACCCGAGCTTCCGCCGGTATCGGCGGGTCGTCCACCCGGCCGCACGCCGGCGAGACCATTCCCGACGCTTGAGCGCGACGACCACCTCGAGCCATTCGGCCCGGTCCATCGAGTGGCTCCGGGACAGGCGCTTCAGTTCGTCGCTGACGTAGTCGAGATCCGTGGCGGAGAGGCTCGCCACCCCATCCGCCCCCGTGTGGCTGTGGAAGCCGCCGAGGACCGCATACCCGACGTCCGCGCTCTCGATCACGCCTCGCGCGCGACGGAACGCCTTCTCGTTCCCGTGGCTCACCCAGTTCGGCTTGCGGTCCTCCGTCTGGAGCGGATATGCGGCCCGCAGGACGGTGACCTCCCTCGGCCGGCGTCGCAGGATGCGCGTCCCGCGGTTCCCGACAAGGAACCCGTTCGTCTCGCGGTTGTACGCCTCCACGGCGGAAGCGACCAGGCCGACGAAGCAACCGCGTTCGATGACGACATCGTCCATGGGCACCGACCTCCGGAGAAGGGGACCCCTTCACCCCTCCGGGTCTATAAGAAAGTGATGTCCCGATTGCTGGGAACTCGTTTGGCTTCGCATGAGACGGTCGGATAGTGCCTTCATTAGTCGACGTCCCCATAAGGAAAAATAATCTGCCGCGAATACGCGCCCGGCGCACGCGTGAAGCGGTTCGCGACGGAGCTGATGGGGAAGACGGTCATGACGGAGGACGGGCAGATCCTCGGCGTGCTATCGGACCTGATGGTCGAGACGAAGTCAGGCCGCATCCATGCGCTCCTCGTGACGGCCGCCGGGAGCGTCGAGAGGCGGTTCTTCAAGACCGACGCGGAAGGTCGGCTGCTCCTGAACTTCCGGTCGATGAAGGCGGTGCAGGACGTCATCGTGACCGCGCTCGCGGAGTGACGAGACGTGGCGAAGCTCACGTTCTACGGCGGGGTCGCGGAGATCGGCGGGAACAAGATCCTCCTCGAAGACCGCGACGCCCGCATCTGGCTCGACATGGGCGCCCCGTTCGACCTGGGCGAGGACTATTTCGTCGAGTTCCTCGGCCCCCGGGACCGGTTCGGCCTCCGCGACTACTTCGCGCTCGACTTGATGCCGCGGATCCCCGGCCTCTACTCGGCCGAGGCGCTCCTCCCGACGGACATGGCGTACGAGCCGCCGGCGTTCTCGGGAATCTTCATCACCCACGTGCACTACGACCACACGCAGCACCTCCGCTACGTCGATCCGAACATCCCGGTCCACATGGGCGAGGGCGCCCGGACGATCTTGGAGTCGCTCGATGCGACCGCGCGCACGCCGATGATGCGCCTCGGGTCCCACGCGTACGCGACGTTCCGGTCGGGCCAGGCGACGACCCTCGACGGGGTCGAGGTCGAGCCAGTCCACGTGGACCACAGCGCGCCCGCCGCGTACGGCTACCTCGTGCACACGAGCGCCGGCACGATCGCCTACACGGGCGATCTACGCCACCACGGCCCGATGCGACGCCTCACGGACGACTTCATCGAGGCCGCACGGGCCGCGAAACCGATCGCCCTGATTACGGAAGGCACGCGCGTCACCCCGGACGACCCGCGCGCCAGCCTGACGGAGGCCGACGTCAAGGAGAAGGCGATCCGGCTCCTCGGTTCGGCGAAGGACAAGCTCGCCCTCGTGACGTTCCCGGGCCGCGACGTCGACCGCATCCGGACGTTCTTCGAGACCGCGCAGGCGGTCGGTCGGAAGTTCGTCGCCAACGCGAAGACCGCGCATCTCCTCCTGACGCTCAAGAAGGACACGCACATACAGGTCCCGGACATCGCGAAAGAGGGCGATTTCCTCCTGTACGATCGGCTGATGCGGAAGACGGACCCATGGGAGCGGGAGCTCCAGGACAAGCTCGCGGGCCGCGTGGTGACGGCCGAAGAGATGGCGAAGCGGCCCTCCGAGTACCTCGTCCAACTCGACTTCTGGCACCTCCCCGAGCTCGTGGACCTCCAGCCGCCGGCCGGCTCGCCGTTCATCCACTCGAAGAGCGAGCCGTTCGAGGAAGACGACGTCAACGATGCGGTGCTGCAACACTGGCTCGACCGGTTCCACCTCGTGCGGCACCAGCTCCACGCGTCCGGCCACCTCAGCGAGAGGGAGGTCGGTGAGATGATCCAGGCGATCGACCCGGAGATTGTCCTGCCGGTACACACGGAACATCCCGACCGCTTCACGCGGCTCGCCCGGCACGTCGTCCAGCCGGAGCGCCTCCGGCCGGTCGATTTCTCATGACACAACGGCTCACGGGATCGGCTGGAAGTACTGGAGGTACGCGCCTTGCACGCCGAGGAGGATGAACTGGACCGCGATCGCAGCGAGGATGAGGCCCATGATCCGCGAGATGGCGTACGCTCCCATGCGGCCGATGCGGCGGAAGATGTGATCCGCGTAGGTGAGCATGACCCAGCTCACCACCATCGTCGCGACGATTGACGCCAGGATGATGCCGATCCGCAGCATGTCCAGCTCGGGCGCCGACGCCTCCGCCATGAGCACCATGACCGTCGTGATCGCGCCGGGGCCGGCGAGCATCGGGATGCCGAGGGGCACCACGCCAACGGCCTCCTGCTCGAGTGCCTCTTGACGGTCCTGGGGGGTGAGTTGCGTGCGGGACCGCTCGCCCTGCATCATCGAGAACGCGATCGAGAATAGGAGGACCCCTCCCGCGATCCGGAACGCCGGGATCGAGGTGCCGAACAGGAGGAAGATGTAGTTCCCGACGAACGCGAAGACGAGGAGCGCGATCGTCGCCGCGAGGACCGCCTTCTGGATCACCCGCGTCTTCATCGCCTTCGGGTAGGCCCGCGTCAGGACGACGAAGAACGTCATCGCCCCGATCGGATTGACGATCGCGAAGATCGCGACGAGCGTCGTGACGACGAACGTCGTGAGATCGTAGGCCATGGCCCGGCGGCCACACGACCCCCGATATTAGAAGGTGTCGAGCACTTTCCGCGCGAACGTAAGGTAGCCCGTGTGGCCGAGGGGCGCGAAGGACGGACGGGTCCCAGCCTCTCCCGCAACAATCTCGCGTTCGATGATTTCGATGGTCCGAATCTCAACGAACGGCCCAGCCCGCAAGGCACCGGCCGTGCGGCTCACTTGCTCCGTGTTCGGTGAGTACGAGGCGAGGTGTCCGCACGGCTTCATCGCCTCCTTCGCCATCGCGATCGCCTCCCAAGGATCGGGAATGTCAAAGACGCATGCGTCGGCGTCCCGTTCCTCGATCCCCAATCGCACATCGCCTTGCTTGAACTCCACGCATCCTCCGAACCCCGCGTTCAAGACGTTTGTGCGCGCCACCTCCAGAAAGTCCCGACGCATGTCGTACGTCACGACTCGGCCGTCCGGGCCGACGGCCTGCGCGAGGACGAGGGTCAGCGCCCCGGACCCTGCCCCGGCCTCGACGACGAAATCACCCGACTTGAGATCGCAGTTCCAGACCAGCGTCGCCGCATCCTTCAGGCCGACGATTTGCGCCTGACGTCGCATCGATGCGACGATGTCCCTGACCGTCGGCGTGAGCACGAGGAAGGATCGACCGCCAACGGACCAACGACGGCCGATGAGCGCGCGAAGCACCTCCGCGCGGGCCACGCCGACCCCGGGAATGTTGACGACGTCACCGTCCAGGACGACGAGGTGCTTGGCTCCGGCGGGCTCCAATAGCACGAGTCGATCGGGCTGCACGATTCCGGCAAAGCCGCCCCGATTGTAAGACTTTTCTCCCGTGCCGCAAAAAGTTAATGAGGCTCCTCTTGTTCCTCGCGTGACAGATGATACCATGGCCCATGTCTCCCCGGAATCTCCCGCGCGCTCGAGGTGGGCCGCACTGCGCCCGACCCGCCGCTTTCGGCGACTGCTCCTCCGGGCGGCAATCGTAGCCGCGATTGGCGTGGCGTTCCTCGGTGGACTCGCATTCGTATTCGGGACCATCATGCTCAAATATGCCCTGGGCGGGCTGGTCATCAGCAGCATCGTGATTGTCGCGGCGATTGGCCTCACGCTCTTGTACGGCATCCGAGGGTTTGCCAACTTCGCCTACGGGGACACAATGACACTTGGGGCGTACGTGGCGCTCGTCCTGACACTGAACGGCGTCTCTCTCATCTGGGGGGCGGTCGTCTCGTTCCTGGCCCTCGCCGCCTTCGGGATCGTCCTCGAACTCGTCATCTTCTCTCGCCTCGAAGGCCGCGGCCCCGTCGCCCCCCTCGTCGCGTCGGTCGGAATCGGCCTCATCCTCCAAAACGGGATCCGTTCTGTTGCGGGGACGCAAAAGTGGCTCTATCCCGTCCCCGCGCTGCAAGACATCCCCCTCGCTCCGGGTGTCGGGATCCACCCGGTACGGGGAATCCTGACCCTCGGCGTCGGACTGCTCTTCGTAATTTCTTCCCATATCCTCCTGAAGTACACGAACCTCGGAAAGGCGATGCGCGCGACGGCCGACAACCTCGAACTCGCGAAGGCGACGGGCATCGACACGAGGCGCGTGACGTTCGCCGCGTGGGGGGTGAGCACGGCCTTCGCCTCGACCGCCGGGGTCCTCCTGGGCCTCGGAAGCGCACTCAGTCCGACGATGGGCTTTGACATCGTCCTCCTGATCTTTGCCGCCGTCATCGTGGGAGGAATCGGGTCGCCCTACGGGGCGATGCTCGGCGGGCTCCTCGTCGGTCTCTCCCAGGAGATGTCGGTGCCGCTGTTGGTGTGGCTGGAGCGTCCCGACGTGATTGGGTTGCAGTTCGGAAGCGCCTACAAGGTCGCCGTTCCGTTCATCATCCTGATCCTCGTCTTGATCCTCCGACCTTGGGGGATTGCCGGTCGGAGACCCGCCTTTGCCCGCCGAGCGTTCTTCATCGAACGCATCACGCGGTCCTTCGGCGAACAGGTTGGAGCGGGGACCAAGGCACCGGCGAGCAAGGAGGCGACCAAACCGTGAGCCAAGGCAGCTCAAAGGGTCCTGTCCGCCGGCCTCCGACGAACGAAGTCCCGTGGAGCGGAGTCATAGTTTTCAGCGTAATCGCAGGCATCATCCTCCTCGGGGTCGTGTCCGCGGCGATCGCGGGCGCGACGCCCAAAGGGATCCTGACGAACCTCGGCTTCTACGTGAGCATCTCGATCGTCTTCGCGGTCCTCGCGCTCGGTTTCAACCTCCAGTGGGGCTACACCGGGTTGTTCAACGCCGGAATCGCAGGTTTCTATCTCATCGGGGCCTACGTCGCGGCGATCGCGATCACGCCGCCGACGCCGCCGATCATCGTGGGGGGTGTCGTCGTCTTTCCAGGCCACCTCGGCGGCTTCTCGCTGCCCCTGGTCGTCGGGGTCCTCCTCGCGATGCTTGCCTCCGGGGCGACCGCGGCGCTCGTCGCAGTCCCGGCGCTGCGTCTTCGCGCCGACTATCTCGCGATTGCGACGCTCGCCTTTGCGGTGATCCTCCAGATCGCCACGACGAACTTGCAGTCGATTACGGGCGGGAGCATCGGAATCTCGGGGATTCCGCCGCCGATCTACTACCAGGGCCCGGACGCGCAGTTCCTGAACGCGATGACCCTCGTCGGAGTCGGGGCGCTCGTCCTGGTCGCGTTGATCCTGATCCTCCAGTTCATGGTCGAATCCCCGTGGGGCCGGGTCTTGCGGGCGATTCGGGAGGACGAGGAGGCGACGATGGCCCTCGGCAAGAACACGTTCAACTACAAACTCCAGGCGTTCGCGATCGGCGGGGCATTGATGGGCCTGGCAGGGGCCCTCTACGCCATCACGCTCGGCTACCTCTCACCCTCGTCGAGCTTCGCCCCGTCGGTGACGTTCTCCGTTTGGGTGATGGTGATCGTCGGAGGATCCGGCAACCACCGGGGGGCAATCGTCGGGGCGTTCCTCATATACGGAATGGAATGGATCTCCGTCCAAGTGCGGGACCAAGCCGTCGTCGGTCTTGCGGCAAACTATGGGTTCATGCGGGACGTGTTCCTGGGCCTCGGCCTCGCGGCGTTGGTGGCCCTCGGACTTCTCTTCGTGCTCGGACGACTCAGGCCTGCATTGACCTGGGCTCACCCCATCGCACTGTACCGGAGGAGTGCGGTGACTCGAGGCCTAATCCTCGCCGCCCTGGCGGTCTACGGAGTCGGTTGGGCATTCATCCTCGTCGAACAATTCGCTCCTTTGGCGGTCGGCGACACCATCTTCTACACCCGGCTCATGTTGATTGGGGTGTTGTTGATCTTACTTGTCGTCTATCGCCCTGAGGGGATCCTCCGTGAGCGCAAGCGGGTCCTGAGGTGAGGCATCGGGATGGCCGAGGACCCGCTCCTGACGGTCGACCAGGTCGAGAAGGCTTTCGGCGGAATCCACGCGGTCGACGGCTGCAGCCTCTCCGTACTCCCGAAGACCATCACGGGCTTGATCGGCCCGAACGGGGCGGGGAAGTCGACCCTGTTCAACATCATCGCCGGGCTCTATCGCCCCGACGGCGGCCAAATCCACTTCAACCGCAGGCGAATCGACGGCCTACCGCCGTATGACATCGTCGACCTCGGACTGACCAAGACCTGGCAGATTCCCCACGAGTTGCGCAACCTGACCGTGCTTGAAAATGTCGTCCTCGCTGCGAAACACAATTCGGGCGAACACCTGCTGAACCTCTTCGTCCATCCGCGCGAGGTCAAGCAGGACGAAAAGCGGTGGCGCGCCCGCGCACGAGAGGTCCTCAAGCTGACGCAACTCGACGGCCTCGCGAACGAGCACGCCCGGGCGCTGTCGGGCGGACAGAAAAAGCTGCTGGAGCTGTCCCGCGCCCTCATGTCCGATCCCACGTTGGTCTTGCTCGACGAGCCGGTCGCAGGCGTGAATCCCGCCTTGGCAGAGAGCCTGATGGATCTCATCGAAGGGCTAAGAAAGGGCGGTCGGACATTTTTCTTGATTGAACACGACATGAACGTCGTCATGAACCGTTGCGACTGGGTCATCGTCATGCACCAGGGTCGACGGATCGCGGAAGGCCCACCGGAATCGGTGAGAGCCAACGCGGCCGTCATCGACTCGTACCTCGGAGGGTAAGCCCATGCTCCTCCAGGTCGACGCTCTCCACGCGGGGTATGGGGAAATGGAAATCCTTCACGGAGTCTCGATGACCCTCGACGAGGGAGAGCTGGTCACGATCATCGGCCCCAACGGGGCCGGGAAGTCGACTCTCGTCAAGGCGATGTTCGGCTTGATACGGCCGATGGGCGGTCGGGTGGAATTTCGGGGGAAGGACATCACTGGCTCGGCCCCTAGGGACCTCGTCATGATGGGGCTGGGCTATGTCCCGCAGACGAACAACACGTTCCCGACCCTCACCGTCCTCGAGAATCTCGAGATGGGAGCGATCACTCGACGAATCTCACCGATCCCGACGCCCTGGAACCGTCCCTCGACCGCGCGGACTCGCTCTCGCATGATGAAAGATGCCGAGATTCGAAAACGGGCGACGGATGCCATCGCGATGTTTCCGAATCTCCAACCGAAGTTGCGTGAACTCGCCGGCACCTTGAGTGGGGGCGAACAGCAGATGGTCGCTTTGGCGAAGTCGATGATGCTCGACCCCGATGTGCTGCTGATCGACGAGCCCTCCGCGGGGCTCGCCCCCAAGCTGGTCGACGCCGTGTTTTCGAAGATCGTCGAGATCAACGACCGGGGAACGGGAATCGTCATCGTCGAGCAGAATGCGAAGAAAGCCCTCGCGATCGCGGACCGAGGGTACGTGCTCGAGACAGGCCGGAACCGCTTCACCGGCACCGGCGAATCGCTGCTTCACAACGCGGACGTGGGAAAGCTGTACCTCGGCGGGGCAGCCTGAGACCGGCGCGAAAGGGGAAAAAGGTTCAGAGCCGCCGGGAGAACCCGACGGTCTGAGCCGAAAGGTATCGCACGCCAAACACCGATCCGAACGTCGTCAGGAGCCACCCGAAGGGCGAACTCCCGAGCATGGCCGTCGTCGGGATGCTCGAGTCGGGGATGAATGCGACTCGGACGATCTGGAACGTCGAGTCGACCCCCCAGACCTCGTAGCTCCCTCGGACGTCCCCGTTGGCGTCGAAATCCTCGGAACCTGCCGCTCCTTCCCAGTTCACGTCGCCCCCGCTCGCACCCAGAGCCGCCAACGCGGCCGACCACTGGCCGGGCTTGACGACCGTACCCGGCGCCTCCGATACGGCGCGCAGCTGGTCGCGAATCGCGGTTCCGTTCACGGAGCCGGCCTTTTGGGCCGCCAGCGCGATCAGGTATACGGCGTCGTAGGTGTAGTCCGCGTAGAGGACCGGAGCCTGGCCGCTGTTGTTCGCCTTGTATTGCGCCACGAACGAGTCGTAAATGGCGCCGAACGGCGATACCGGCGCGGTGCCCAGGATCTTCGTGACGTCCACGTTCACCGAGGGATCATGCAGCTGGTCGATGAACGCCTGGCTCTTCAACCCCTCCGAGAAGATCCACGGCCGGTTCCACCCCGGATTGCTCGAGAGGCCCGCCTGCCAGTTCGACATGACCGTGATTCCCTCTCCGGGGAATCCGACGAAATAGACCGCCTGCGGATTCGTCGAGAACAGCTGCGTGAGAGCCACGTCGAAGTTCGGAGCCGCGGGGTCGATAATCACCGTCGTGTTCACGACGCCGGTGAGAGCCGTGAACTTTGCCTTGACCACTCCGGCGAGTCCTCGACCGTACGAATCGTCGCGCGCGATGAGGTTGACATATCGGTACGACAGGTTTTGATAGAGGTAGTCGGCCGCGACGACCCCCTGAAGCGCGTCGGACGGGGCGGTGCGGAAGAAGTAGCCGCCGGTCAGCGAGAGGTTCGACAGTGCGGGCGATGTGGCCGACGGGGAAACCATTGGAACGAACGCCTTCTTGGCCGTCGAATTGACTGTGGGGATCGATCCACCCGAGAACTGAGCGCCGACAATGGCGTTGACATGGTTGACGTTGATCAGCTTCGTAGCCGCGGCGACGGTCGCGGTCGCGTCCGTCTGGTCGTCTTCGACGAACATGATGATCGGCTGCCCCAGAACTCCGCCTGCTAGGTTAATCTGGTCGACCGCTAGCTTCGCCCCCTTCGTGTCGCCGGGTCCGTATTGGCTGAGCGCACCGGTTTGGGACAACAGCACACCGATGCGAAGCTGCGGCTTCGGCGCGGCGCTTGGCGAAAACAAGCCCGCGAATGCGGCGGCCACCACGACGACTATGATCACAATCAGAACCGCTATCACGGCCCACAACGCCTTACTCCTCGAGGCGGGTCTTGCGGCCGCTCCCGATGGTGCCTGCTCCTCCTCCATAATGACCCCGCGGGCGAATGCTGCGACATGTCTTTAAGGATTACGAAAGCCCTTTGTCGTTGGTCAAGTCTCGAACGAAGGCCGGAAATCTCGGCGGCTACATGCCCGCATATTCGGCCGTCGGACCCTTTAAATATCCTCATCCGCATGCGCGGCCGGAGGGCGGGTCCGTGGTGTTCGCGACGATTCCGGGCGCGTTCCAGGCTGAGATTTTCAGCGGCGCCGTGTTGGCCCTTTGCGCCGTAATCTTCGTCATATTCATCCTCGTTGCGATCTGGGTCTACCGGGACGCGGAGAGTCGGGGGATGAGCGGCGTCTTGTGGCTCATCGTCGTCTTGCTGTTCAGTTGGATCGGCCTGATCATCTACCTCGTCGTCCGAAAGGACAAGCTCCAGCCGATGATGGCGCCGCCATACGGCCAGCAGCCGTGGCAGCCGCCGCCGTCGGGCGGCGCGCCACCACCGGCCGGCCCCGCTCCGCCCGCCCAGATGACGTGCCGGAACTGCGGTTCGCCGCTCGCCCCCGGCGCGACGTTCTGCGGGAAGTGCGGCGCGAAGGTCTGAGTCGGCCGTTCGGGCGCCGGCATCGTGGCATCCGGACCGGGCGCCGTCCCGAAAGGGATTTCACGGCCCGCGCCGTTCTCGGCCCTGGGTCGTATGGAGGGCGCCGGGCTGATTTCCTTCGGGCCCACCGCGCTGCAGGTCCTGCCGGTCGGGGCACTGTGCGCGATCGCGATCGCCTTCGCCGTGATGTGGCTCCTCATCGGCGTACTCGTCTACGAGGACGCGGAGAGCCGAGGGATGACCGGCATCGGCTGGTTCCTGGTCGTCCTCATCCTCGGGCTCATCGGGCTCATCATCTACTTCGTCGTACGGAAGGATCGGCTCCCTGGATATGGGCCGCCCGCATCGAATCCGTGGGCGCACGCGCCCTCGTATGACTACCGGCCACTTGCGCCGCCAGCTCCCGCCGCCCCCGCGGCAAAGCCGCCCGCGACCGCGTCGCAGCCGACGGGTCCGAGTTCCGTCGGCCGTTCCTGCCCGTCGTGCGAGGCGAATATCCCGTTCGACGCGATCTTCTGTCCGAATTGCGGAGATCGGGTCACGTAGGGCGCGCGGTTCGATGCTTTTATGGCCGGGGAGCCTTCTCCGGCGCGCGGTGCGCGCATGAAGAGCTCCGACGTGTCCGGCTTCTACAAGAAGAGCCCGGAGGACCGCTGGCAGACGATCCGCGGTTTCGGCGAGCTCACGGACGCGGAGATCGACACGATCCGCAACACGGGCGCCCTGAAGTTCGAGCAAGTCGACCGGATGATCGAGAACGTCGTCGGCACGATGCCGGTCCCGCTCGGAATCGCGGTGAACTTCCGGATCAACGCGCGGGACTACCTCGTGCCGATGGCGATCGAAGAGCCCAGCGTCGTCGCAGCCGCGTCGAATGCGGCGAAGATGGCCCGGGACCGCGGCGGGTTCGCGACGAGCTCGACGGGGCCCATCATGATCGGCCAGATCCAACTCGTCGGCGTGCCGGATCCGCACGGCGCGCGCATGACGATCCTGGCGCATCGCGACGAGATCCTCTCGCTGGCCAACGAGAAGGACCCGATGCTCGTGAAGGTCGGCGGCGGCGCGAGGGACGTCGAGGTGCGCGTCCTCGAGACGAACCGCGGGCCGATGGTCGTCACGCACCTCCTCGTCGACTGTCGGGACGCGATGGGGGCGAACGCGGTGAACACGATGGCGGAAGCCGTCGCGCCGCAGCTCGAAAAATGGACCGGCGGCCAGGTGTACCTTCGAATCATCTCGAACCTCGCCGTGCGCCGTCTCGTCCGAGCGCGGGCCGTCTTCTCGAAAGACGCGATCCGATCGGAGGACGTCTCTGGAAAGGACGTGGTCGAGGGCATCCTCGAGGCGTACGCCTTCGCCGAGGCGGACCCCTTCCGGTGTGCGACGCACAACAAGGGAATCATGAACGGCATCGACGCGGTTGTCGTGGCCACCGGGAACGATTGGCGGGCGATCGAGGCGGGCGCCCATGCGTACGCATCGTGGAAATCCGGCGGGTATCGCTCTCTCACGGCGTGGGAGAAGGATGCCAACGGCGACCTCGTCGGGACGATCGAACTCCCCATGGCCGTTGGGCTCGTCGGGGGAGCGACGGCGGTCCATCCGACCGCCAAGGCTAACGTCCGCCTGCTCGGGGTCAAGACCGCACAGGAATTGGGCGAGATCATCGCATCGGTCGGACTCGCCCAGAACTTCGCGGCACTTCGGGCGCTCGCCACGGAAGGGATCCAACGAGGACACATGTCGCTTCATGCGCGCAACATTGCCGCCACGGTTGGCGCGACAGGCGATGAAGTCGACCAGGTCGCTCAGCTCCTCGTGAAGGAGCGGAAGGTGAGGATGGACCGGGCGAAGGAAATTCTCGAGGATCTCCGGAAGTCCCACTAATATATGCGGCCACGAATTATTCCGTTACGCAAATTTCATGTCCTGGCTATATATAGATATGTAGACACGATACCTACTCCCCATTCGATATGTCATAGCGAAAGGGGCGTTTTCCGTGTTACTTCCTGTCACGGCGCCATCGATTCCTGGCGAGTTGGATATGCGTCTCCGAATAAAAATGGCTTCCCACGACGGCGGTCAAACGTATCGAGAGACGGCGTGGAGGTCAGCATGAATCGTCAGACTTTCGTCCGACCGGCAGACTTTTTTACCCGCACGTGCCTTCGCCGCCGCGGGATGGGCACACACGGTCCGCGTCGCGATCTACACTAGGGTGTCGACGGAAGACCAGGCGAAGGAAGGCTTTTCTCTCGATGCGCAGCGGGAGCGCCTCCAGGCGTACTGCCTCGCTCGGGACTGGTCCGTCGCGGCGGCCTACGTGGACGATGGACACTCCGGTCGAAACACGAAGCGCCCCGCCTACCAGCGGATGATGGCCGAGCGCGATCGCTGGGATGCGATCCTCGTCATCAAGATGGACCGGATCCACCGCAACGCTCAGAATTTCATGGAGATGATGGACGACCTCCGCGCGTGGGGGAAGGACTTCGTCTCGGCGACGGAGTCGCTCGACACGTCGACGGCCATGGGTCGGTTCGTGATGGACATCATCCAGCGGATCGCCCAGCTCGAGTCCGAACAGATCGGCGAGCGGGTGTACATGGGCATGTCCCAGAAGGCGAAGACGGGTCCGGGAATCCTGGGCTTCCACGCCCCCCTCGGCTACGTCCTCTCGGAGGGTCAGCTCCTCCCCGACGAACGAGGCGCGTCCCTCGTCCGCGATATCTTCGATCGCTGCATCGAGGGACGCACGCTCGAGGAGATCGCGTCCGACCTCAACGCGGGCGGTCACCGGACGAGGCGGGGCACCGAGTGGACGGCGGTCAAGGTCCACCGAATCGTCCACAACCCGGTGTACGCGGGCTTCCTACGGTGGGACGGCATCTTCCGTCGGGCGGAGCACCCCGCGATCGTCCCCGTCGAGACGTTCAACGAAGCGCAGGAACGCCTCCGGAACCGCGCCCTCCTCGCGAACGCAAACGGCCCCCCGATCCTCCTGGAGACGTGAGTCGTGGACGGCCGATGCGCGCGGTGCTGGACCCCGAAGAATCTCGTGAACCACGAGGTCGACGCCAATCCGCGGGCGGATCCGACGGTCCGACGGGAGAAGGTCGTCCTGTGCAAGCACTGCGGGGACGGGGCCCCGCTGGACGCGCTCCTATTCTGGGAGGTCTACATGCGCTTCGGCTCGACCCGCGAACTCCTGCAGCACTACGGGGCCGACTCGGAAGAGCTCGCTCTGCAGAAGCTGTGCAACGAACGCGGGCTGAACGAGCGCGAGGTCCTTCGCCGCGCACGCGGACAGCAGAGCGCCGAGGCGCTCAACAACGCCGTCAGGAAAGCGAACGCCTTCCTGACATACGCGAGCCCGTACGGCTACGACTACGTGAACGGCGCCCTGCAGGTCCGCCAGGATGAGGCCCGCGTCGTCTCGCTCATCTTCCGCCGGTACCTCGAGGGGAAAGGGATCGCGAAGATCTGCCAGGAGCTGAACCGCGACGGATACCGCACGAAGACAGGACGCGCCTGGGCAAGCCAGACGATCGCGAACATCCTCAGCAATCCGGTGTACTGCGGCCTCGCTCGGCTGAACGGCGGCATCAAGCGCGGAAGGCACGAGGCCCTGATCGAGGTCGACACGTTCAACCGGGTCCAAAACGAAATGCAACGTCGGATCCGCCGGCCGGACCAGAGGAAGCCTCAGCCACCGCAGCTGCGGCTCGAGGATTACTCCGGTTGAGCCATGGCCCCCAGGCGAAGGGCCCGTGAGTCCCGTATGTTCGACCCCCTGAGGTGCGGTCCCGTTGCGCCTCGGTCTACCCAATGTGTATGGGGACCGCGGCCAGTCCGTATTGACAATCCATAGTACTATACAGACCCATAGGACTATGGCGCGTCCATGACAAAGCGTGACAAGCATCTCACGACGATTCAGCTGACGACCGAAACGCGCGATCGGATCTTCCGCTTGAAATTCCGCAAGACCTACGACGAGTTCTTGCGGGAGCTCTGCGACTTGTTCGAGTCGGCTAACGCGGACGCACAAAAATGAGCCTCGGAGTATCAGTTTACGTCCAACATATAATTTGACACACGGTATTGTAGCGGCTATACAAAGCGCACGTCCCGCCTATTTCGCCCCTTTCGCTCGACCCGTTGATACTGTTATCCCGGCCGTCGGCATTCCGCGTCCGCGCGATGACCGCGTGGACCGAGAAGCATCGGCCGAAGACCCTCGAGGAGATCGTCGGCAATCCGACCGCCGTGGCCGAACTTCGGAAATGGGCGGACGCTTGGCAGCGGGGCCGCCCGGAGAAACGCGCCGTGGCCCTACAAGGCGACCCCGGGGTCGGGAAGACGAGTGCGGCGCTCGCCCTCGCGAACGAGATGGGCTGGAGCGTCGTCGAGATGAACGCCTCGGACAGCCGCAACGCGGAGGCGATCCGCACGGTCGCGACCCGCGGAGCGGTCCTCCAGACGTTCAGCGACACGGGGGAGTTCCTGACGACGGAGAAGGGAGGGCGAAAACTGATCGTGCTCGACGAGGCGGACAACATCTTCGGGCGGGAAGACAAGGGCGGTGTCGCCGCAATCGTCGAGATGATCCAAGAGACGCAACAGCCCGTCTTGCTGATCGTGAACGACTACTACGCGCTCACCCGCCGATCGGCGTCGTTGAAGCGACTCTGCAAGGCCATCAAATTTCAAGGCATTCACGATGACGCGATGAAAAAGATACTCCGCACCATTGCGTCCGGCGAAGGCCTCGATGCGGCGGACGACGTCCTCGACCTGATCGTAGAGCGGGCGAGCGGCGACTTGCGTTCCGCGATCAACGACTTCGAGTCGATTGCGATTGGCAAGAAGGAGGTCCTTGCACCCGCGACGAAGTCACTCGGCTACCGGGATCGGGAGCTCACGATTTTCCCGGTCATCGAGGAAATCTTGCGGTCGGGCGATGCGAGGCGGGCCCGCGAGGCCGTCCGGAATCTTGACGAGACGCCGGAAGACCTCATCCTCTGGATCGACCAGAACCTCGCCCACGAATTCGGCCGGCCGGACGATCTCACGCGCGGGTACGACGTGCTGAGCCGAGCCGACCTCTTCCTGGGTCGAGTCCGTCGGCGCCAGAGCTACGGTCTGTGGTCGTACGCGCGCGAGCTCATGTCGAGCGGCGTAGCGGTAGCCCGGAGAGGACGTGCCCGCGGGGGACAGCTCGAGTTTCCGTTCTACCTGATTCAGATGGCGCGATCCCGGGCGCAGCGCGGCGCCCGGAACTCGGTCGCGGCCAAGTTCGCCCGCTACCTGCACGCGTCCCAGTCGCTCGTCCGCACGGACATCCTCCCGGTCCTGAAGGCCCTGTTCGCCGGGGACGAGGAACTCCGGATCCAGTTGACGGCCGAGCTCGGCCTCGATGAGCGCGAGGTCGCGTTCCTCCTCGATGAGGCGGAGGCGAGCCACGCGGTCAAGCATCTCCTGGAAAAGGCCGCCAAGATCGCCCGCCCGAAGGCCCGCGGGGCGACGGCCGGACGGCTCCACGCATTCGACGAGGGCGAGACGGACGATGCGTGAGACGGGCATCCGCCAGCGGGGCATCGTCGGCCGGCGGATGGCCTTCGATGAGGGGGAGATCGTCACGAAGTACACGGTCCCCTTCGTCGATTCGGGGTGGCGGGTCGCCTTCACGGTCGTGGACCGGATCGGCGGACCGCCGCGCGTCGTCGACGCCGTGATCCGGGTCGAAGGGGACCGACTCCGCGCATCGAGCCGCACGGCGGACTTGCGGCCGATCGAGTCGATCCCGGCGGATCGCTTCGCGGCGCTCGTGCATTTCGATCCATGGTGGGCGTTCCGAGGGGTCTCCGGCGTGGACCGGCGGTGGATCGAGGCGATCTTTTCGACGAACATCGCACGGACGTTCGTGCGAGAGCATCGAACCCTGAAGGTCCACGACCTGCGCTTCTCCGACGATCTGCGGACGCTCGATGCGGTCGTCACGAAGGACGAGGCGTTCCGGCCGATCGAGTTCCGTGCCGGGGAGATCGACCTGCTCCCGCTCCGGCGGCCAACCCATCGGCCCCAGGAGGCTGAGGCCCTCGGACGCGCGAAAGCCCTTTCTAAGTCGGGAATCGTCCGCTAACGAAGTCATGGAACGATATCCTTCGCGGGTTTCAAGAGCTTCAGTCGGACGCTCTCAATCTTCCGGGCCATCTCGTCCGTCGTCATCGCTCCTTGGTCATACTCGGCCATGATAGCCATGTACGGCGTCAGGGAGTCAACGACGCGGACTTCGGTGGCGGTGAAGATGCCGCACGGGCCATCGAGCCACTCCGTCTCTTGGTCGCTGATGATTTTCTCGACCTTGCGGTTGCCGGAATACCCGAGTGCGCCTTCCGTTGCGCTCTCGACCGCATGGCCGCGAAGATACGCGACGAGGACTTGAGGGACACGATCCTGCTGTTGTCGCAACTCGACCCAATGCCGCAGGTTCGCTACTCGGACCCAAGTCGTGATTCGGTGCCGCGCGAGGAAATTCCTCCATTCCTTGGCCATCGTGTGGTCGTCGCTCTTGACGTTGGTCAACTTCCCGTGCGGTCTCCTGGGCCAAATCCAATCGGAGGGCGCGTTGTACGGCGTTTCCGCCTTCCACGCCTTCAGGGCCTCGGAGGCGAGCGACGGAAGTCGAGCGATGACCGGCGAGTCTGTCTTGCACTTCCGGCCCGGCATCGACTCGGCCACAAAGGCTAGCGACCGTCCGAATTCACGGACATCGGACCATCGGAACTGTCCGAGCTGATCATCGCTCTCCGTACACTGCCTCGTCCAGGTCAAAATACTTTGGGGTGTCAGAATTACCGGCCCAAAATCATGGTTTCATGTATTCTGCGGGTGCGACGCCCCCAGCTATCCGCCTCTCGGCTTCGGCGAACTCCATGCTCTCGATTTCCCGGGCCTTCAGTTTCTTCCAAAAGTCGGAACTCGGTTCCCCGCTGAAACCGGAACTAGAACCTTACGTCGTCGTGGAGGCGAAGATGGCCCGCGAGGTTTCAATAGCGTTCGGATGATGCGGAGGCCAATGGAGAAGGGAACCAAGCGAATTGTGCTTGTGATTGTCGCGGTTGCTTTGGCTGTCGTCTTGCTGGGATACCATTCGTCAACCCTTATCGTGATAGTGGGCAGCGATCATCCCGTGTACCCGATGACGTACACCGTCAACGTGGATGGAAACATCAGGGCGGAAGGTATTCTGGAGCCTGGTCAGTTGGTCCGCATTACGATACCCTTGTCGTGGTGGGGGCTTGGCTCTTGTGTGGGAGTGAGGCTCCAGGTCACCTTCCAGAGCGCAGACTATGGCCCAGCGACGTTTGGTTCTGGGCTGACACACTACGTCTGCGTGGGCCGGACACGGGAGGTAAGGTATGTGGTTCCATGAGAGGTCGCGTGATTTGCGGCGGGCTACGATCCACCGACTTCCGACCCAAAGTGGCAGGCGCGGACACGTTCGAAGTAACCGTGAAGTCCTGCGTGCCGTAAGATTCACCTCGGCACCTCGGTCAAAGGGTTCCCGTCGCTCGAGTCCCAAAGATGGGATTGGACCCAGTTGTCGATATCGTTTCATCCCCGCACTTGCGGCACGGCCCCTGCTCTGTCTTTCCCAATGCCTGCGCAGGATGACTCGGACCGCTTCTTCCCCTTCGACACAGTCGCAGGGCTCGACCCGATGGTCGTAATAGCCTAGGCTCGGTGATGCCATTCGCCGAGCAGATAATACGCCTCGATTCCGCACACGCCACAATGGGAAACGGAGAGTTTTTCGTTCCTGAGGGTCAGGATTGCGGCTCTAAAACTCTCAGGTCAGACCAATCCTATAGCGTTCCCCTTCCGGTCGCGACAGCGGGATGGGGCGTCCTATCCTCGGT
Organism: Thermoplasmata archaeon; assembly: GCA_036395115.1. Taxonomy (NCBI): domain Archaea; kingdom Methanobacteriati; phylum Thermoplasmatota; class Thermoplasmata; species Thermoplasmata archaeon. The sequence goes on from DASWDU010000018.1 coordinate 35,336, forward strand.
AGCACTTGGATTCTGGAGTCGGTCTCTCGCCGCGAATCCGAAAATGGAAAGGGCCGGGCGGTTGGGCCCGGCATGCAGGGAACAGGGAAGTCGGGGGTGCGGGACGCGAGTTGTTTATCGGTCGATTTCCGCTCGCGAAAGCCCTTTAACCCGAGCGGCTCATGCAGCGGCGGATGGACCCGGAGAAGAAGGACGTCCTCGAGCGGCAAGGCTACCGAATCGTGGGGGAGCACAGCGGCGTCAAGCTCTGCCATTGGACGAAGGCCAGCCTGACGAAGGGCATCGGCTGCTACAAGCAGACGTTCTACGGCATCGAGAGCCACCGGTGCCTCCAGATGACGCCGACCGTGGACGCGTGCAACCTGTCGTGCCAGTTCTGCTGGCGCACGCAGGAGTGGGGATCGGACAGCCTGCTCGGAGCGGACGACCCCGCGTTCATCGTGGACGAATCGATCCGGGCGCAACGCGAGCTGTTGAGCGGATACAACGGCAACCCGAACGTCAGCCGGGAACGGTTCCTGGAGGCATGGCATCCTTCGAACGTCGCGATCAGCCTGACGGGCGAGCCGACGCTCTACAAGCGGCTCGGCGAGATGATCGACGAGTTCAAGCGCCGCAACATGTCCACGTTCCTTGTGACGAACGGCACGACCCCGTCGGTCTTGCGGCGGATGCGCGCGGAGGGCCGACTCCCGACGCAGTTGTACGTCACCGTGGCGGCCCCGAACGAGGAGGTATACCGCAAGCTCGTGGCGCCGAAGTCGGACCACGAGTTCCGCAAGCTCAGGGAGACGCTCGCCCTCCTCCCGACCCTCCCCACGCGCACGGTCATCCGCCACACGCTCGTGCAGGGCTGGAACCTGGGCTGGGAGGACGAATACGCCGAGCTGGACCGCCTCGCGAAGCCGATGTTCATCGAGTGCAAGGGCTATAGCTTCGTCGGCGAGAGCCGCCTCCGCCTCCAGGCGGACAACGTCCCCTCCCACGCTTCGATCCGGACCTTCGCGGGACGCTTGGCGGACCGCGTCGGGTACCGACCCGCGGCGGAGCGAGAGGACAGTCGAGTCGTCCTCCTGACCCGGGATGGGCGACTCCACCCTCTTTCCGGCTGAGAGAATTCACGGCGGCGGTTTTTATAACCCCTTCCGGATACGACGCCATTCCTCTCCAAGTGGTGCGCGCCATCCGGCGCGGGTACGACGTTATCGTGGTCCGCGTGAGGAAGCTCGGTCGGCGAAAGATCCTCATCGCGGTCGTCGTCGCCGCGGTCCTCCTCGTCGTCGGACTCAGCATGGGCCGGGTCGATCTGCTCGGGGTCCTGACCGGCGCCTATGACACGCCTTGGCTCTACATGCTCATCGCCTTCAGCTACGCAATCCTCGTGGCGGTCATCCTGCCGATTCCGATCGAGATTGCCCTGTTGCCTCCGCTCCTCGATTCCCGATGGGGCTACATGGCTGGCACGGCCCTCGCGATCGCGGCGGGCAAGACGATCGGCGCGTGGCTGATCTTCTGGTTCGGGCTGAACCTCGAGGGCTCGGTACGGAAGTGGTCGGACCGGTGGCGGCTTGCCCGCTGGTTCGTCGCGAAGGCGGAGAAGTTCGTCGGGAAGACGGGGTACACCGGAGTCTATCTGCTCCTCAGCGTCCCCCTGATGAGCGACACGATCCCGATCTACGTGTACTCCCTCTTCAACGCCGAAGGCAAGGCGCTCGAACGGAACATGTTCCTCATCGCAAATTTCCTTGCCGCGCTGAATCGCGTCGCCGTCCTGGGCGTGGCCTACGTGATCGGCGCGAACCTGTTCGCCCGGTGACGCCCGAACCCTTATCCGCGAACGCGGATTGGCGCGGCGGTGTTCGAGCTCCCGTCGATCCTGACCGCGGACGGCCTCCTGGACAAGGCGTTCGGTCGCGCGATGAAGGCGACCGCCAAGGGCCCGGACCGCATGACGCGGGCGCGGAACCTCGCGATCATGCGCGTGGGGACCGCCGGAAAGGCGATCGAATCGACGCTGCGCGGATACGTGAAAGGATTCCCGACCCTGGATCGGCTGCCGCCGTTCTACCGCGAACTCGTCGACGTCCTGGTCGACGTCGGCGCGTTGAAGAAGCACCTCGGTGCGGTCGACTGGGCGGCGCAGAAGGCGGCGGAGATCACGCGGCAGTACCGCCGCCGGATCGGGCGGGGGCCGGGGACCGACATCGGCGCGCTTCGGCGGGAGGCGTTCGGCCGACTGTCCTCCCTCGTGCATCAGGTGAGCGGGGACCTCGACGCCCTCGTCGAGGCGCGACGGGCCCTTCGAAAGCTCCCGTCGATCGATCCGGACGTGCCGACGATTGTCGTCGCGGGTTATCCGAACGTCGGCAAGAGTTCGTTCGTCCGCGCCGTATCGTCCGGTCGGCCGAAGATCGCCGATTATCCCTTTACGACGAAGGGCGTCTCGCTCGGTCACATCGAACGCGGGGTACGTCGGTACCAGATCCTCGACACCCCGGGGATCCTCGACCGCCCCATGGAAAAGCGGAACCGAATGGAGCGCCAGGCGATCGCCGCGCTCCGGCATCTCGCCGAGGCCATCGTGTTCCTCCTCGATCCGACGGAGACGTGCGGCTACCCGCTCGACGACCAGGTGCGGCTCCTCGAGGAGGTCAGGGCCCTCTTCCCGGACGTCCCGCTCGTCGTCGCGGAGAACAAGGCCGACCTCGAGGGTCCGTCGCGGGGCCACCTGCGGATCTCTACCCTCACTGGCGCGGGGGTCGGGGACGTGCTGGACCGGGTCCTCTCGACCCTCACCAGCCGCGATCCTGCATTCGCGCTTCGATCGGCATCGCCTTAGCGTCGAGGCCTTTCATCGCCAAGCCGATCCCCTTCGAGACCTCGGCGACCGTGCTCGGGTCGTCGAAGTGGGCGACGGCATCGACGATCGCGCGGCCTCGCGTCTCCGGGTTCTCCGACTTGAAGATCCCCGATCCGACGAAGACGCCGTCGCAGCCCATGAGCATCATCATCGCGGCATCGGCCGGCGTCGCGATCCCGCCGGCCGCGAAGTTCACGACCGGCAGTCGCTGGATCTTCTTCACCTCGCCGAGGATTTGGAAGATCCCCTCCGCGATGTCGTCCAAGGTCGCGCCCGCGAATACGACGTCGGCCTCGTGGACGACGACGGGCTCCTGGCCGTGCGCGGTCCGGACCTCCCGCAGAAGAGTCGTGAAGCTGTCCGCGAACTTCGTCGCGATCCCGTAGAGCCGGTCGTTGTCCTGCGACTTGAGCTCCGCGATCGCCTGCGTCATGAGGCGCATATGGCGGACCGCCTCGACGACGTCGCCGGTGCCAGGCTCGCCCTTCGTGCGGATCATCGCCGCGCCTTCCCATACACGCCGCACCGCCTCGCCGAGGTTGCGGGCCCCGCAGACGAACGGGACCTCGAAAGCGCGCTTGTTGACGTGGAAGAACGGATCGGCGGGCGTCAGGACTTCCGACTCGTCGATCATGTCCGCGCCGAGGGACTCGAGTGCCCGGGCCTCGGCCTCGTGACCGATGCGGCACTTCGCCATCACGGGGACCGTGACGGCGTCCATGATCTCCTGAATCTTGATGGGGTCCGCCATGCGAGCCACGCCGCCCGCCGCGCGGATGTCCGCAGGCACTCGCTCGAGCGCCATCACCGCGACCGCGCCCGCTTCTTCCGCGATCAGCGCCTGCTCGGCGTTCGTCACGTCCATCACGACGCCGCCCTTCTGCATCTTCGCAAAGCCGCGCTTGAGCAGTTCCGTGCCGAATCGCAGGCGGGTCAAGTCGAGGTCGAGCGGGATGGTTTGCCTCCGGGCTGAGCTACGGGCCGTGCCTATTTCTATTTTACGGGCCCCGTTCCTTGAAAGCATGTGTCGGTAATGCTGAGACTACTTCGCTGACGCGCCGCTCCGAGTGGTGGACATCTCGGAGTGGATGCCGCCCTTCCCGTGGCCAAATGCCTGATGCAGCCAAGGAGTCCTCATCGCCACGCGGGCAACTAATGCTTGATAAATTTGCATTGTTTGTGGCCGGCAGGCGACGGAGGAACTGCCTTGTTGGCTATGCAGCGGAACCGGCGTGGTTCCCTCATTACTAGTGCCGCGCAAGATCGGATGGTGGAGTCAACGCGACACTGAGTGCACAGAGTGCAAGGGCAACGGCAGGCTAGGCTATTGTGCGCAAGATGCGGCCTTCAAGCAGAGCGAAGTGAATCGTCAGTAGGAGGATGAGTACCGGAGTCTGACCGCGGCCCGCTCCAAGACAATTCGTGCGGTGCTCGATCAGGCGTGCTAGGTCGAGTTTCCGGAAACACTTAAGAGAGCCCTCCGTTTCCTCGCGGCCCGTGCAGGTCGTATGCGTCACCGGGATGCCCGGATGCGGCAAGGAGGAGGTCCTGTCCGTGGCGCAGGAGCTGGGTTTTTCGATCGTCCGCATGGGAGACGTCGTGCGGGAGGACGCCCGACGCCGCGGCCTCCCGATTACCGATGCCGCCGTCGGCGGGCTGGCCCACGCGGAGCGCGAGGCGCACGGGTACGGTGTTTGGGCGGAGCGGACTTTGCCGCGGATCCAGGGGGAACGGGTGCTCGTCGATGGCCTTCGCGGCCGCGCGGAACTGGATGTGTTCCGCAAGGCGTTCGGGGACCATCTGACCGTCGTCGCGGTCCACGCCTCTCCGACGACCCGCTACCAACGGATGATGAAACGCCGCCGAATGGACGACGCGCCTGGCAACGAGGCGTTCCGCGGCCGAGACATCCGGGAGCTCGGCTGGGGACTGGGCGAGGTCATCGCGACCGCGGACGTCATGCTCGTGAACGAGGGCTCCCTGGAGGAGTTCCGTGGGCAGGCGCGCGCGACGTTGGAGCGGCTGCATGGCTAAATTGCCGGTGCGATGGATTGAGGTCCGCACCTACTGCCATGCGACGGAAGATGAAGCGCGTGTTGCCCAGGCGCTCGACGCCGTGTGCCCGGTCGGGGAGACCGTGCGGGAATCGCTGGAGGGCCATTTTGGGAACCCGCTCCTGCGGCTGACGCGGCGCGTGGACGACGGAAAGGCGATCCGCTCGGTCTGGGACCGATGGACCGCCGCCGGCCTCCCTCAAGACATCGGGAGGGACCTCGAGAGCCGCCTCGACGACGACGGGATCCTTCACTTTCGGATCGACAAGCAGGCCGCCTGCCTCGAGAAGCTCGCGCTCGCGAGGGACGCGGACACGATCGACGTGCGACTCAAGCTGATGGCGTTCCCGGCGAAGCGGGACGTCGCGAAGGAAGTCGCCCGTTCGGTCCTTGCGGGAGGACCGTGAGTGCGTCTCACGGCGGCTCAGCGTCGGCTCGTCGACGAAGGCTCGCCGGCTCAGCGCACTTCGATGCGCCTCCTCCTTGCGGTCGCGCGACTCGGTAACGCCGACAAGTTCGTGCCGATCACCTCGGCACACGTCTCGGGAGCGTCGTACAAGATGATCGGCGATCCCGGCCTCGAGTTCCTCGAGGACTTCGCTCGGGACGCCCGAGTCGCGGTGCCGACGACCGTGAATCCGCTCGGCACGGACCTTGCGCAATGGAGGGAACTCGGCGTGCCGGAGACCTTCGCCGTGAAGCAAGAGCGCATCGCGCACGCCTACGAGGCCATGGGCGTTCGGCCGACGTACTCGTGCACGCCGTACGACGCGCTCCCGCGTCCGGCGCTCGGCGAGCATCTGGCCTGGGCCGAATCGAACGCGGTGTGCTTCGCGAATTCGGTGATCGGTGCCCGCACGAACCGCGAAGGCGGGCCGTCCGCCCTCGCCGCGGCGATCGTCGGCGCCACGCCCGACTACGGGCTGCACCAGGCCGAAGGACGCCAACCCACCGTCATCGTCGACGTTCGCACGAGGCCCCGGGGCGTCGACTTCTCGCTCCTCGGACTCGTCGCGGGGGAGCGCGTGGGAGACGGCCTCCCGTACTTCCGTGGGTTCCGCGCCGCCGAATCGGAGCTGAAGTGGCTCGGCGCCGCACTCGCCTCGTCGGGTTCGTGCGCCATGTTCCACCTCGCCGGCATCACGCCCGAGGCTCGTCGGGCCCGCCTCCGAGGGCTGAAGGTCCTCTCGATCACCCGGGCGGACCTGCGGGAGGCGCAGCGGCGCTACTCCGACGGCGAGGATGCCGATCTGATCGCGTTCGGGTCGCCCCAGCTCTCGGCCGACGAATTGCGTGAGGTCGCGGCGCTCGTCGATCGGACACCGCCTCGGATCCCGGTCTGGGTCTTCACGAGCCGTGCCGCGCGAGAGGCGCGTCCGGATTCCGTCGCCACGATCGAGCGGAACGGAGGCCGGGTCCTCGCCGACACCTGCCTGGAGGTCACGGTGCTCGAGCACCGGTTCGGCACCGTCGCGACGCCGTCGGGGAAGGGCGCGTACTATTTGCCAAGCCTGTGCCATCAGAAGGTCATCTTGGACGACGTCCGCGCGCTCCTGGAGCGGTTCGCATGAGGATCCGCGCGCGGCCGATTGCGCCCGGTCGGGCGACCGGCACCGCGCTCGTCCATCCGGAGCCGTTCTCGTTCGTCGGCGGGGTGGACCCGTCGACGGGGGAACTCCTCCATCCCACGCCATCGGCGTCGGGCGGTGCCCTCGCGGGACGCGTGTTCGCCTTCCCGCACGGAAAGGGGAGCACCGTCGGGTCCTACGTCCTCTACGGCCTCGGACGCCGCGGCGTCGGACCCGCGGCCATCGTCAATGCGCGCGCCGAAGCGATCGTCGCCGTAGGCGCGGTCCTCGCGGGGATCCCGATGGTCGACCGCGTGGACGTCGGCGGAATCCGGTCTGCGGATCGGGTGACCGTCGATGGGGATCGAGGCGCCGTCGACCTCCCCGATGTGCGCGCGCGACCCGTCGTCTCCGCGATCCTCCGGAACCGGGGGCGGATCCTCATCGTCCGGCGGAGCGAGGCGGTCGGGAGCTTCCGAGGTCGCTGGTCCGCCGTGTCCGGGTACATCGAGGGGCGAGAGGACCCCCGGGACCGCGCGGTCCGCGAGGTCCGGGAGGAGACCGGCCTGAGACGGCTCGTCCTCCGGGCGACGGGCCAGCCGGTATTTGCCCGGACGGACGCCACGGTTTACGTCGTCCATCCGTTCCTCTTCGACGTGGCGAGCCGCACGATCCGACTCGATTGGGAGAACACCGATCACGCGTGGATCCGGCTCGAAGACCTCGGCCGATACGACACGGTCCCCCGACTCGCGGACGTCGTCGCGTCCGTCCTGCCCGCCGCCGCGTCCGTCCCGACGCCCCCATCGCCGCGCCCACGGGACGGGGTCAGGAGGACCCGTTCCCCGGGACGACCCGGTCGACCTCGCGCTCGAGCAGCGTCATCTGCTGTGCATCGAAGGCGGACGGGTTGACGGACAGCAGGAGGACTGCCCCGTTCATCGCCACCCGGTCCCGGACGGCCTGGAGGAGGCGGAGGACGGTGATGAAATTGTTGTGCGTGACGAGGTATTCCAGGCCGTCGATGAGGATGACGCCGTTCCCGCCGCGGAGGAACTCCTCGACGAGGAGGGAGAGTTTCTCAAGGTCCTTCGGTCGGACCGTGCGCTCCTTCCCGACGTTGCTCAGCCAGATGATCGTGGGGGCTGCGTCGCCGAACCGCTCGCGGACCCTCTTGGGATAGGCGCGGGTGATGCAGAGGCCCCTTTTGCCCGTCTCCAGCGCGGACCGGAACAGGTCGTACGCCTCACGCGGGGTCTTCTCGCGGACGAGTACCGACGAAGGGTCCTTCAGCGACGGTGCGATCGGCTCGGAGGCGCCGGCCTCGGCCTGGCCAGTGGCGGTCGACGACCCGGTTCCCGCCAAGGCGAAGCCGCATGCATCGCACGCGTCAGACCCAGGGGGAATCGGCGCGTGGCAACGCGGACAAGGCGACGCGTCGCTCGTCGTGGGCTCGCCGCATCGAGGACATCGCCGCGCCGAGGCGGGAATGGTGGCGCCGCACGTTGGACACTCGACGTCGCCGGGCTCTTCGGTCGAGAACGCCGCGACGATTCGATCGAGGTCGGACGGCTCGAGGCCTTCGATCGCCGCGAGTTCCTGCCTCGTCGCCGCCTTGAGGGCTGCGACGCTCTTGTAGCCCGCATCGAACAGCGCCGTCGCCTTCGCCGAGGTGATGCCGGGGACCTTCGTGAATTCGCGGAGCGCCTCGGACATGTGGAGAGGCGTCACCCCGATCGTGACGGACCGTCCGTCGACGTCGTTCCATTCGACCACGTGCTCCGACCCGACGTCCTTGTCCGAGAAAGTGAAGTTGCGCGACCGCGTCTCCCGCGACATGAACGCTACCTGAGGCGCAAGGACCGCCGCGAAGTCCTTGCTCGTCTTCACGACCGTCGCGATGAAGTCGTCCACCTCGAGGTCGAGCTCCTTCCGCATCTGCTGCACGCGCCGGATGATCTCGCGGGCGTACGCTTCCGCCTGGAGCTCCGGCGTCACGCGGAGGTGGAGGTACAGCTCGCCATGCGGCGTCGGCGCGACGACGACGTCCGCGGGGACCTGCTTCTCGAAGCGCACCATCGACGCCCCGATCGTGACGATCTGCCCGTCTACGCCGACCTCGTAGGGCCCTCGCTCGAGCGCCTCACGAAGTTCCTCGGCCGGCCGTGCCTCTAGGACCTTCACGATCTTCGGCCCGAGGACCTTGTACGCCTTCCCGATCGCCGCGGGATCCGGCTTTGCGACGAGCGACATTCCAGGGAACTCGTCCGTCGGCTTGAGGACGAGGAGCTCCTTCGCATTGGCCAGTTCCAGGAAGACGCCCTTCAAGGAGTCGAGGGCGGCGGCCGCGGCCGGCGTCGGTCCCTTCACCGCGACGAGCTGGAGGGGCCACCGGAGCTTGCGCCCTCCCTTCTGCCGTTCCTTCGAGACGACCTCGACGAGCCCCTGGACGATCGCCATGGAGGCTTCGAGTTCCGCCTTGCGCCGTCCTTCGATCGCCGTGGGCCAATCGACCATGTGCACGCTGAGCTTGCGGCCGTCGAGACGCTGGTACATCGCTTCGGCGATGTGCGGGGTGACCGGCGCGACGAGGGCTGCGACCGTCCCAAGCGATTCGTGCAAGACGCGGTAGGCGGCGAGCTTGTCGCGGTCTGTCGCCTCGGTCCAGGTGCGTCCGCGGACGAGCTTGACGTACCAGCGGGACAGGTCGTCGAGGACGAACGACTCGACGGCTCGGTAGGCCCGATGCAGGTTGTACGTCGCCATCTCGGCGTCCACGGTCGCCTTCACGCTCTCGAGGCGCGAGAGGAGCCACCGGTCCTCGTGGCGGAGATGGCCCTCCACGACTGCCATGGCGGGCGCGAACGGATCGAACCGATCCAGGACCATGTACGTCGTCGCGAATCGCAGGACGTTCCACAGGATGTTCAGGGTCCGGAGGGCGGTCCGAACGCCCTCTTCCTGGAAGGTGATGTCGTCCCACGGCGCGTTCACGAGGACCATGTACAACCGAAGCGCGTCGACGCCGAACTTGTCGACGACGGTCGACGGCTCGACGTAGTTCCCGAGGGACTTGTGCATCTGCCTACCATCGGGCCCGTTCACCCATCCGTGCATCAGGACGGAGTCGTACGGGGCTCGATCGAAGGCGACGACGCCCGCGGCGAGCTGCGAGGCGAACCAGCCGCGCGTCTGGTCGGGCCCCTCGACGATCCAATCGGCGGGCCACCAGCGCTTGAACTCGTCCTCCCGCGCCGGGTACCCAAGGCTCGCCCATGTGGAGACGCCGCTCTCGAACCAGACGTCGACCGTGTCGGGGACCCTCGCCATCGTCCCGCCGCACTCGCTGCACGGCAGTGTGACGGCATCGATGCCGGGGCGGTGAAGGTCCATGCCCTCCTGGTAGCCTTGGCCCTCCCGGAGCTCGGCCGACGAGCCGACGACGACCCAGTGGCGGCACTTCGGGCACCGCCAGATCGAGAGCGGGACGCCCCAGTACCGCTGTCGGGATATGCACCAGTCCCGGAGGTCCTCCGTCCAGCGGAGCTGCCGGGCGGAACCGGCCCAGTCCGGATACCACCGCACGCGCTGGACCTCGTCGACCATCTTCGGCTTGATGTCCGAGACCTTGAGGAACCACTGGACCGTGGCGCGGAACAGGATCGGCGTCTTGCACCGCCAACAATGGCCGTACGCATGGACGAGCGTCTCTTCGGCGAAGAGGGCGTGAGCGGATCGCAAGTCGTTGATGATGATCGGGTCCGCCTCCTTCACGTACTTGCCGGCGTACTCGCCGGCCTCCGGGGTGAAACGCCCGTGTTCGTCGACGGGGGAGAACGCCGGCAACCCGAGCCGCTGCCCGAGTTCGAAGTCCTCCGGGCCGTGACCGGGCGCGGTGTGGACGAGGCCCGTGTGCTCCGCCTCGACGACCTCGGAGGCGACGACCCGGTGGGCCCAATCGCCCGTGACACCGGCCTGGTACGGGATTCCCTCGGCGAGTGGGTGTACGTACGCGCGACCAACGAGCTGAGCCCCGGTCGTCCTCTCGACGACGTCGTAGGAGGCGACGCCCCCGAGCGCCATGACGGCTGGGACGGCGGCTTCCATGATCCACAGGTACTCCGTCTTGTCGCCCTCGCCGACCCGCACCTTCGCGTACGAGAACTGCGGATGGACCGCGATCGCGAGGTTCGCGGGCAGCGTCCACGGCGTCGTCGTCCAGATGAGCAGCGATTCCTCCGGTCGCTCCGCGAGCGGGAACTTCACGTAGATCGAGGGGTCCGTTTCGTCCGCGTATTCGACCTCCGCGTCCGCGAGGGCCGTCTCGTCCCGCGGACACCACTGGATTGATCGCAGGGCTTCGTACAGGAGGCCGTGCTCGTGGGCACGCTTCAGGGTCCACCAGGCGCCCTCGATGTACTCGTTGCGGATCGTCATGTAGGGCCGGTCCCAATCGAGCCAGACGCCGAGGGCTTGGAACTGCTCCGTCATTTTCGTTAGGAGTTCGAGGGAGAAGCTCCGGCACGTGTCGATGAACTTCGCGATGCCAAGCTCCTCGATCTCCTTCTTGTTCATAATCCCCAGGGTCTTCTCGACCTGGACCTCGATTGGGAGCCCGTGCATGTCGTAGCCCGGTTGGTCGCGGACGTGGAAGCCCCGCATCCGCCGGTAGCGGACGACGGCGTCTTTGATCGTCTTGTTCAGCACGTTGCCAAGGTGAATCGAGCCGGTCGTAAACGGCGGGCCGTCGCCGAAGTAGTAATCCTCACCGCCCGCACGCGCGGCGACCGTCTTCGAGTAGACCTTCGCGCGCGTCCAAAATTCCCGGACCTGACGCTCCAGCTCCGCTGGAGCGTACGACTTCTCCGCCTGCTTGATCATCGCAGCCCCGCTCCCGGGGAATTCGGGCGACCGCGGGGCTTCTTCATCGCCCCGAGGAGGCGGTGCGCCCATTCGACAGATCCTATAAAAAGGTGCGCGGCTCTTTGCTGGCGGGCTCCTCCCGGCTTCCGCGGGCCGGCGACGCCGCGGTCTGGGCGGGTCCAAGCGGTGCCTCCAGGGGGAAGGAACCAGCCGGCAGGAGGGACACCACGAGGCTCTCGTTGAAGAATTCTTTCGTGTACAGCAGACTCGACGCGTCGAGCGCCCAGACAATGTAGGGGGCAGCGACGTCGCCGAAACCATTCAGGTTCGCGGGACCAGAGGCACCTTCGTAGTCGATGTCGCGGCCCGCGGCGAGTTCCTGCAGTGCGATGTTCCATTCGTTCGGGCGGACGACGGTCCCAGCAGGATCGGCGACACTTTGGATCTTGGCCCGAATTCCCGCACCCCCCGCGAATCCCACCGCCTCGGCGGCGAGGGCGACGAGGTAGGCCGCATCGTATGAGTTCGCCGCGAACAATGCGGGCGGGGTGCCGTAAATCGCCTGGTATCGTGCAGACCACGCCGCGAACTCGGGCGGCTCAATCTGGGCGTAGACCGCAGGCGAGGTGCCCTCGAACGCGCTCACGTCGACGCCGGCGGACACGAGAGGGTCGATGAAATTCGATTGATCGTACACGGCGTCCGAAAACATCCAGCTTACATTTGCCCATCCGGGATTCGCCCCGAGTCCCTCCCACCAGTTCCGCATGAGGACGACACCGCTGGGAGGATACACGATCGCGTACACGACCTCTGGAGGGGGATTCGCGTCCAAGACCAGGTGGAGGTCGCTCGTGTAGTCACTTGCGAGGGGATCGATCAGAACCAGAGACCCCGTGATCACTCCGCCGAAGCGAGTGAAATTGCTCACGAACGCTGCGGCCGTTCCAACCCCATAGTCGTTGTTCAATGCGATGACGCCGGCCATGGCGAAGGTCCGATTCTCGTGGGCATAAGACGCCGCGACGGCCGCTTGCAACGCATCCGACGGGACGGTCCTCGCGAACCATCCGCCCGTGTACGCGAGGTCCGAAAAAATCGGGCTTGTGCAGGACGGTGCAACCTCGAAGACAGCGGTTGCCTTCGCAACCTGCAGCACGGATGCGCACATGAAGGATCCCGTGGCGCCGATGATTGCGACGACCTTGTCGGAGCCGACCAAGGTCATCGCGGCATTCTGAGCGTCGATCGGGCTCGTGTGATCGTCCATGTGGAAAACCTGGATGGGCTGCCCGAAGACGCCCCCTGCCGCGTTGATTTCTTCCACCGCCATGTCGACCGCGTTCTGCTGCGAGACTCCAAAGCCCTGCAGGGGGCCTGTAAGGGAGAGGATCGTGCCGACCCGCAGGGGAGCGTGCGAGACCCTCACTTGCCGAGCCACGGTCGCGGTCAGGTTCCCCGTGTCGATCGCTTCCACGCGGACGGTGTAGTCGCCCGGCTGCGCGAACAGATGGTCTGCGGCCTTTCCCGTGGACCAGGGCGTGTCCCATGCGCTGTCGTTCTCCCAGTCCCATCGCACCTGAATCGAGCTCGGAGGGTCTCGATCGTCCGAGACGTCCGCGACGAACGTGAAACTCGTCGTGTTGTCCCCGGCCGCCGGGGTCACGGTGACGTCATTGACAGTCGGAGGGATGTTCGCGGAAACGGGACCAGGCTGCGTGAGTACGTACAACGAAATTCCCGCAAGAAGGAGGGCGACCGCAACGAACCCGACGATGACCATCGTCCGGGTCCGCCTCCGCCGCGGGCCTTGTGGGGAAGCGGCGCTGGACGTGTCTCCCATGGGCCGTCATCCGCATCCATGCGAAGAAACTTGTGCCTCGGCCGGATCGCTCGCAACGGGAGGGCTTCGATCTCGATCCCGTCGACCATCCGGGCGATCTCGTCGTGAGGGCCGGGAGCGAGATTTGAACTCGCGTCAAGGGATCCACAGTCCCCTAGCATAAGACCAGGCTAGCCCATCCCGGCCGCAGGGCGACGGATGCGGGGGATGAATATAGCGTTTTTGAACGCGGTTCCGGAACCTCGACTCAAGCCGCGCTGGACGCCTGCCTCCCCGACGAGGTTTGTTTCACCCACCCCTCTTCGCGAGATTGACTATCTTGAGGGCTCTACCGTCGTCCGAGAGGAATCGCGTTGTCCGGCCCGAACGCCATTGGTCGATTCCGCGCTGTCCGGCGAGCCCTCGAGCAACGGCTGAGGCAGACCAGCCTCGTCGCGGTGTTGCTCGGAGCCGAAGGACGCGGTCTCGCCGAGCGGTCGGAAATCGCCCGTGCTCTCCGGACGCGCGGCATGATTGCCATCATCCCGGAGGCGGACTTCCCGTCCGGAATCGGTCCATCGTTGGCCGAGCGCGTGATGCTGACGAGCGACGATGTGGACCTCATCTTCCTCAACGTCCAATCTTGGGGGACCGCCACCGAGCTCGGGCAGTTCCACGCAGACCCCAAAATTGCGGCAAAACTTCGGCTCCTCGTCGCGCCCGAGTACCACCCGGTCCACAGCACCAAAGGCGGCTATCTGTGAGACCTGTACCTCACGCACCTCGTCGCGTACGACCATGTGTATCCGGTGGACGGAGGACGACAGGCGCCCATCCCATCGGCGCTGTCCCTCGTAGCAATGCTCTCGGAGAGACACCGTCAATGGAAGGCCATTCGCGGCCACCGTCGAACTAAGGTTCTCTATACTACGTAAATATACTTATACCTCCAGCCCGATGTTCCGCGCGTGCAGAAGCCGCATCTCACCCTCGACACGGAAACAGAACTCTTGGACCAGCTTCGTGCATACACGGCGTTGGACAACCCGATCCGCCTCCGGGCTTACATTCTGATTCACGACGCTCCTGGGCTACCGTTCAGAGAAATCGTGAAGGATTTGGGCGTCGAGAGCGGACTCCTGGCGTATCACGTGGCGGTGCTCAAGGCGGCCAACGTGATCCAGGTGGACTATCAGCGCTCGGGACGAGAAACGACCGCGTACCGGCTGACGAAACGTGGTGAGGAGATCTACACCGCGATGTTCCGGAAGCGTCGCGCCCATCCCAGACGATCGCGAGTCGAGGCCCGACATTCCACGCCCGCGCGATGAGTCGAGCCTTCGGAGATTCACGGTTCGCGTGCCTGCAGCACTTCCGCCAGCGAGGTCCGAACCAATAGGAACGCTGTGAAGAGCAGGGCGATGCCGATTCCCATGACCCCGAGGAGCGCCGCGACGCTCCCCGGAGACAGGACGACGCCAACGCCGCCCCCGAATAGCAACGCGATACCCGCGGCCCCGAGCCGCACGCTCTTCTTGCGTCGACGCGCCGCGGCTTCCCGGGCTTCCCGCTCGCGTTCGGCGGGCGTCGTTCGTCTCGACTCCACGGGACCGGATTCGGCCGCTCGCTATTTCAACCTCCGTACCGCGCGGGTCCCGCTGCACAAACGTTTTGTACGACCCGGAGGATGGCGCGATGATGGTCACGAAACGCGACCTCGTCTCGATGCGCGATGTCCGCGATGACCTCGTCGGCCTCCTGGAGCTCGCCGGAAAAATCAAAAACCGGACCAAAGCCGGCGAGCCGTACGAGCCGCTCCGTGGCAAGAGCCTCGCGATGATCTTCGAGAAGGCGTCGACCCGCACCCGCGTCTCATTCGAGGTCGGCATGACCCAGCTCGGCGGCCACGCCCTCTTCCTGAGTCCGAACGACACGCAGGTCGGCCGAGGCGAGACGATCGCCGACACGGCACGGGTCCTAAGCCGCTACGTCGACGGCATCATGTACCGGGCTTTCCGCCGGGATAGCGTCCGAGAGCTCGCCGCGAACGCGACCGTGCCCGTGATCAACGGCCTCGATGACAAGGAGCATCCGTGTCAGATCATCTCCGACTTGTTCACGATCCAGGAGAGGAAGGGCGTGCTCTCGGGGATCAAGCTCGCGTACGTCGGGGACGGAAACAACGTCTGTAACTCGCTCCTCCTCGGGGCCTCGATCGTCGGCATGCACATGACCGCCGCGTGCCCGGCGGGCTACGAGCCGGACGCGGAACTCCTCACGGAGGCGCGACGCATCGCGAAGGCGAGCGGCGCCAAGATCGACGTCAAGCATGATCCGGTGGCCGCGGCGAAGAATGCGGACATCCTGTACACGGACGTCTGGGTCTCGATGGGACAGGAGAAGGAGAAGAAGGAACGGGAGCGGGCCTTCAAGACGTATCAAATCAACGCGAAGCTGCTCCGAGCCGCCAAGGCCGGCGCCTTCGTGATGCACTGCCTCCCGGCCCACCGCGGACTCGAGATCACGGACGACGTCATCGATGGGCCACAGTCCGTGGTGTTCGACCAAGCCGAGAACCGTCTGCACGCGCAGAAGGCGATCCTCGCTCGGTTCCTCGCGGGCATCTGAGCTGCGCGACAACCCGTATATACGCCCCATCCTTTGCGGGCCGCGATGCGAGGCGCCCGGCGGTGGCTTCGTCTCGCCGCCAGCATCCTGATCGTCCTCGGAATCGCCGCCGCGCTCTCGAATCCCGGGTCCGCGCTGAACGCGGTCCAATTCCCTCTCCTGGGAGTGTTTTCGACCGCCCGGATGGTCGTCGCATACCTGCTCTCCCTCCTCTTCGCAATCGTCTTCGGTCACACCGCCGCGACGAACAAGAAGGCCTCCATTGCCATGTTGCCTCTCCTCGACGTCCTGCAGTCGATCCCGATCCTGGTCTTCTTCCCGGCCGCCCTGCTCTTCTTCGTCGCGACCTTTCACGGGAATCCGATCGGCATCGAGCTCGCGGTCGTGTTCCTGATCTTCACGAGCATGGCGTGGAACATGGCGTTCGGCGTGTACGAATCCCTCACGACGATTCCCCAGGACCTCGAGGCGGCGGCGACCAGCTTCGGCCTTACTGGGTGGCTTCGGTTCCGACTCCTCGCCTTTCCGGCCGTCATCCCCAAGCTCGTCTACAACTCGATTCTCTCCTGGACGAACGGCTGGTTCTTCCTCGTGGCGAGCGAGATCTTCTCCGGAAACGGCGCGGAGTTTCAACGGCCCGGTCTCGGGGCGTTCATCGCGATTGCAGGTCGGAACGGGGACGTCCCCTCGATCGCCATCGGCTTGGCGGTCCTTGCCGCGATCGTGCTCGCGCTCGACGTCTTCGTGTGGCGGCCGCTGAGCGTCTGGTCCGAACGGTTTCGGATCGATGCCGTGGCGCGCGAGGCGAAGGTCCCGAGGTATGAACCGTTCCGATGGCTGCCTCGCTTCTCTCGCGTGAGGCGCACGATCGTGACGCATGCACGGCCCGTCGCGGAGACGTACCACCGCGCCTCGGCCCGGCTCGACCGCGTGTACGCGTCGCACCAAGCGGTCGTCCGCGAGATTCGCGCGGTAGACCTCGTGATGTTCCTCATCGTCTTCACGATCGTCGTGACGACCGGACTCGTCGGCCTGGTGCAGCTCTTCCTCCGTCCGCTGCCCGCCCGGGCCGGGTCCCTGCCGGAGGCCGCGCTGTTCTCGTTCTCGCGCCTCCTCATCGCCTACGGCGTCGCGTTGGCGTGGACGATTCCGATGGCCGCGCTCCTCGGCGAGAACGAGCGCGCGTCTCGGCTGCTCACGCCCGTCCTCGAGATTTTCGCGTCTCTCCCCGCGACCGCATTGCTGCCGGTCATCCTGGGATTCTCCCTCCTCGTCGCGGCCTCCGTCGCCGATACGGCGGCGCAACTCGCGGCGATCCTGATCGCCCTCTTCAGCATGCAGTGGTATCTGCTCTTCAACCTCATCGCTGGAGTCCGCAGCATCCCGGCGGATCTGCGGGATGCGGCGCGCTCCTTCGGGCTCCGTGGCACGACGTACTGGAAGCGGGTCTTGCTGCCCGCGATGACGCCGTCCTTGCTGACGGGGAGCATCACGGCGTGGGGAGCTGGCTGGAACGCCCTGATCGTCTCGGAGTACGTGCAGTACGCCCAGCGATTATACGAGGTGCAGGGTCTGGGATCGCTCCTGAGCGAGTCCGTCTACCTGACGCCCGATGGGGAGATGCTCTTCCTCACCGCCCTCACGATGATTGTGGTCGTGCTCGCGATGAACAAGCTCCTCTGGAGGCCGCTCTTCAAGCGCGCCGCGATCCGCTATCGCCTCGAGGTGTAGGATGACCGCGGCCACGCCCCTCCTCGATGTGCGGGACGTCACGAAATCCTACTCCGAGAACGGGAAGGAATTCAAGGTCTTGGAGCTCATCCGGTTTTCCCTTTCGGAACGCGACTTCGTCTGCGTGGTCGGCCCGTCCGGCTCCGGCAAGTCGACGCTGCTCCGGATCCTCGTCGGCCTCGAGAAGCCGACGTCCGGCCAGGTGCTGTTCGAAGGTGAGCCAATCCGCGCGGACAACCCGCAGGTCGCCTTGGTGTTCCAATCGTTCGCCCTGTTCCCCTGGCTCACGGTCACGCAGAACGTCGAGCTCGGTCTCGAAGCGAAGGGGACGCCGCCGGAGCAGAGGCACGAGCAGGCGCGGAAGTTCATCGAGGCGGTCGGGCTGACGGGGTTCGAGAACGCGTTCCCTCGTGAGCTCAGCGGGGGGATGAAGCAGCGAGTCGGCATCGCCCGCGCCCTCGCGATCGAGCCGTTGCTCCTGTGCATGGACGAGCCGTTCTCCTCGCTCGACCCCTTGACCGCGCAGAACCTGCGCGACGAGATCCTGCAGCTGTGGTCCGATCCGGCGCTTCCGCCGAGGGCCGTCCTCATGGTCACGCACAGCATCGAGGAGGCGGTCTACCTCGCGGACCGCGTGATCGTGATCTCCAGCCGGCCGGGACGAATGGTCGCCGAGCTCGTCATCGACCTGCCGAGGCCCCGGAACCGCAAGGAGCCCGAGTTCTATGGGTGGGTGGACGAAATCTATTCACTGATCGTTTGAAGAAAACGTAGGTCAAATGTCTAATATCGGTGACGTTGTTGGACCGGCGAAGCGGGTGACGGGCTTCCACTCCATCTCCAAGGCGTCGGTAGGCCAGATCCTCGGACTCGTCGAGGCGGTCGACGAGGCCGGAGGGGCCGCCGACGTCGCCACGATTTCGCAGGAGGTCGAAATGGACATCGACCGCCTCGGGCCCATCCTCGCCGCCGCGGAATTCCTCGGGCTCCTCGAAGTGGAGGACGGCGACGTGCGCATGACGGACCTCAGCCGGAAACTCCTGTCGGCCAGCGTCCGGGAGCGAAAGCGCATCGTGCGGGACATCATCAACGCCGTGCCGGTGTTCCGCCACGTGACGGAGATGGCTCGCTCCGCGAGGCGGCCGCTCGAACGCGAGGAGATCATTGACGCGATTGCGGCCAACGTCGGAAGCCGCCAGGCCGAGGAAGTGTTCAAGGCGCTCGTCTACTGGGGCCGGTACGTCGAGCTCGTCCGGTACGACAGCGTCTCGGAACAGCTCAGCCTGCGGACGCCGTCGAAGTAGACGTCATCCCGTGGCGCCGAAGAACTCCCGGAGAACGGGATGCATCTCCATCATTTGCTCCCGTCCGATCGCCTCGTACAGCTGGATCATGATGCCGACGGAAAGCA
This sequence comes from Thermoplasmata archaeon, assembly GCA_036395115.1. Classification (NCBI taxonomy): domain Archaea; kingdom Methanobacteriati; phylum Thermoplasmatota; class Thermoplasmata; species Thermoplasmata archaeon. Next base: position 54,273 of record DASWDU010000018.1, read on the forward strand.
ACACGCCGGTCCCGGAGGCGTTCCCCACCGTCCCGATCATGTCGGCGCCCGCGGCGAGGGCGCCCACGGAGGCCCCGGATATCACCGCCACCACCGGGATGTACCGCTCCAGCACGCGCCGCAGGACGCGCGGATCCCGACGGAATCCGGGAATCTGCATTCCGCTTGACTCGATTTGGCGCGCGACGTCTTCGGGCCCCATGTTCGTGGTCATGATCCAGAACTTGGCGAACATGACGGAACCGCCGATGAACACCAGCAGGAATACGAGAAGGTGCACGAGGACCTGCCAGTATTGGAGGCCACGGAGGTACACGTTATACTGGAGCGGATTGAACAGCGGCAGGAGCCAATCCTGCACGCCGTTGACGTTCGAGAAGTAGTAAGCCAAGCCGCCAATGGGCGTCGTTTGCTGCAGCTGTCGGCTCAGCACCCGGTTATCGGTCGCGCTCGGATACGCGCCGATGAGCGGGTTGTGTCCGATGAAGGGCCACTCGGGATGCTGCCAGAACAGGAGGGAGAACATGCTCACGTTCGCGAGGACCGCGGCAACGAGGATGACGGGGATGTTCGACGCGTACATCAACCGGATGGGATAGCGGCCTCGCGCTCCCCGAGCCATCCCGTGGGCGAGCGGGAGCTCGATCCGCGTCGACTCGACGTATGCGACGATCAGGAAGATGGCCATGGTGCCAATGAGCGCGATGAGCGGATTCGGCGGTGCGACCATGAGCTGCTCGATCCCGCCGTTCGCAAGATTACTCACGGAGTAGTTCTGGAAGTACCAGATCGTCTTCGGGATCGCGCCGGCCGGCATCTTACTCCCGGTGTTCGCGGGCTCGAAGTTGAAGGTCCCCGTGAAGATCTGCTGCGCGACGCCTCCCGCGATGAAGAGCGAAATGCCCGAGCCGATCCCCCACTTCGAGACGACTTCGTCCATGAGGAACACGAGGTACGAGCCTGCGAAGAGCTGTACGACGATCAAGAACTTCGCCCACGTGGCGCCTTGGCCGGCGGGCAGTACTCCAAACAACCCCGAGCCGTTCAACATGGTGACGAACGGCGCGGCGGGGGTCAGGAATCCGTAGACCTGGGGAACCGCCTCGACGAAGATCATCACGATCACGAGGAACTTCTGGGTTCCCTGGTAGACACTCTTGTCCTCGTCGTCCTGGAGGTTCAAGTTGATGATCTTCGCCCCGGCGAAGAGTTGCATGATGATCGAGGCCGTCACGATGGGACCGATGCCGAGGTGCATCAGCGAGCCCTGCGCGCCCGCGAGGATCGCCCGGAATGGCGCGAAGAAATCGATCACGGTCGAGGGCTCGAGTCCGTAGATGAAGATGTTCGTCATGGCGAAGTAGATGACGAGGATCGCCAGGACCCAGAACATTTTCGTGCGGAACTGCACGTGGCCCTCCGGGCGCGTGACCGCCGGAAGACGGTCCGTCAGCGGTTTTAGCGCGTACAGCCGGCTTTTCTTCTGCTCTTCGAGGGGCATCGCTCACATCCCCGGAGGGGAGGGCAGGACGACCTCACCGCCCGCGCCCGCGACCTTGGCCACTGCGGCCTCGGACGCTTTCGCGACGGTGATCCGCATCGGCCTCGTTACACGACCAGACCCTAATAGCTTGTCGATTCCGGCGGCGGTCAAGTCGACTTCGATTCGAGAGTTGTCCTTCTTCGCGTGACCCGCGGCCTCGAACTCCCCCAGGCGGCGCACGAGATCCTCGAGGTCGATCGACGTCGTCTCGCGCATCTGCGCATGCCGAGTGAAGCCGTGTCGTCCGAAGTGATCGGGATCGTACTTGATCATCCACTTGAATTTGTGCTTGTGAAGACCCGCCATGCCGGTCCCTCCGCGACCGCCCGCGCCGCGGCCGTGTTTCTTGCCGCGGCCGTGAGTCCGACTGCCACGGAGCTTGCGAGTCCTAGAGACCATCGGCCACCTCCTCGACGATCATCCGCTGAAGCAGCGCGTTGATCGCCTTGCCGCGGTACCCGAGATCGCCGCCGTCGTTGTATCCGCGCTTGATTCCACGGTACCCTCGTCGGGGAGGCGGCAGCCGCAAGACGGGGCGCAACTCGCCGACGTCCGCCAGGGAGGCCTCGCCTTTCGCGATCGCCTGGCTGAGTTCCCAGATCGACTTGTACTTGCTATGTTCCTTGACGAAAGCATCGTCGATCGGCTTGTCCCCGACCCGGCGCCCGCGCTTCAGCAAGAGCTTCGCGAGGATCTCCGGCTCGACCTCGCCCCAGGTGACGTAGTCTTTGACGAGCCGGAGCATGCCGATGTACGTCGGCTGCTGCGGAATGATCGAGCAGTGGTTCTGGCGCGTCAGGTGGAGCATGCGAAGGGTGTCCTTCACATCCCGACGGAGGTCGCCTTTCCCCCGGAGTCTCAGGACGGCGAAGCTCATTCCTCCTTCTCCTCCTCTCCGGTTCCGGCGGGCGTCTCCTGCGTGAGGTTCTCGCCCTCGACCTCGATCTCCTCCGGGAGCTCGGGGGCCGTTTCGGGCCCTGCGGCCGGCGCCGCGGCGATCTTGCGCACGAAGACCTGCTCCGCGCCCGCCTTGATCTTGAGGCGTTCCGTCTGCTCTCCGCGGACCTTGAGTTCCGACGTCCGTCGGAGCGCCTCGAACGTGGCGAGGGCGTAGTTAACCGTCGTCTTCGTGTGCCCCTTCGTGAAGCCCCAGGCGTCCGTGATGCCGCCGAGGCGGAGGACGCTCTTCGCCACGTCGCCGACCGCCAGGCCGACGCCCTGCGGGGCGGGCTTCAGGACGACGTCGACGGACCCGCTGCGGCCCATGACCTTGAAGGGGAGCGAGTGAGCCCGCTGGCAGCCGCACTCCCAGGAGCCGCAGCCCCGTTTGATCTCAATCATGTTCAGCTTCGCGTTGTCGATCGCCCGCCGGATCGAGGGCCCGACCTCGCGGCCGCGCGCCCGTCCAAGTCCCGCGAAGCCATCCTTGTTCCCGACGATGCACGTGATCACGAAGTTCACGCGGCGGCCGGAATCGGTCATCCGCTGCACCATGTTGACGTCGAGGACCTCGTCTTCCGTCTCCGGGAGGAGGATGTCCACGATCTCCGGCTCGCGGATCGGGAGGCCGGTCTTGATCGCGTCGCTGAGCGTCGTGAGGGTACCGCCGAGGACCAGGCGGCCGAGTTTCGTCTTCGGCGCCCACTGGCTCAGGTCCCGCTCCGGCCGCGCCGCCCGCGCCTCGCGCCGACGGCCGCGGCCGCCGCCTCGCCGCCCCGGCATCAGCCGCCCTCCAGTTTGGACTTCACCGCGTCGAACTGCTTCGGCACGTCCGCGCCGATGTGGGCGCCTCGGACGCGGTCTTTCGCCGGCAGCACGTCGGGGCTGTGAGGCACCGCGACGCCCGAGTCGACGAGGCCCTGGAGGGCGGCGAACAGGCGGCCGCCTTTCGACGGCCTCTGCACGCCGAGGTCGAGCACGGCCTCCTTGACGCCTTTGGCGGACGCTTTCTTGCCGGCGAGGAAACCCGTGAGGTAGGCCGCCGGCAGATTGCCCGTGCCGCCCGACCAGCCGTGGTCCTTCAGCTCGAGGGACTGCGCCGCGGCGACGACTCGGTCCCCCGCGGGATCCGGGGTCACGAGCTGGACGATCGTCTGGGTGAGCGTCTTCCGGACGACGGCTCGCGCCTTCTGGCTCCGGAGGAGCTTCGAGCGGGCTCGGTAGTCCGTACGACCCTCCCGCCGTCGGCGGAACGGCACGCGGTAGTGCGGACCCTGGCGCGTCACGCCTTCGCCTCCTTGAGCGCGCCGGAAGCGCGCAGCTGCTGCTCCAGGTGCGACTTCGATTTGAACATGCCGCCCTTCGCCTGCGCGTAGAACCGACGGTACGTCGGCACGTCGATCCGCCCCTGGCCTTTGAGCTCTCGGAGGTACCGACGTATCCCGCGGATGACGCCGATCCACCGGGTCTTCTGCGGCGTCCGGGCGTTCAACCCGCCCTTCCGGCTTCCGGCGCCCCGCCGCCGTCCTTTCGCCCGCTGCGCGTGGCGATACCTTGCCCGACCGCGGGACACGCCCCGCTCGGGGCGTTTCTGGATGACGTTCCGGCGGATGAGCCCGCGGATCAGGTCGCGCGTGATCGCGTCGAGAATGTTGTCCTGTTCCTTCGGGTCCGTGCTGATGTACACGCGGTTGACGCCGACCCCGAGGATCGACGCCGCGAGTCGTCGCTGGTAGTCGAACCTCATGCGGTCACCATCCGGTTCAGGACCCGCAGGCCCTTGTCGTCGCACGCCGCCTCGATCAGCCCGCGCTTCCGCGCGCCGACGCCGTGAGCGATCCGGACGGCCTGCCGATCCGGATCGAGCCCTTCGAGCTCATGGGGGTTGTGGATGAGCACCTCTTGGAACCCGCTCGGATGGAGCCCGCGGACCTCCCGCGGGCCGCGATAACCGATCGACGGAAGGTTCCACCGATATCCGAAGTGGCGGCGGAGCTTCGACTGGCCGCCCCGGGGCTTCCGCCATTCGTCCCCGAACTTCCTGTATCGGAACCATTCTTGGCGGTGGAACTTCGGTCGACGGGCCGCCGTGGTCGCGCGCAAGGCGAGGAGCCGCCGGACGTCCGGCGGGAGCTTCGGCTTCTGACGCGGCTCGTGCGGTTCCTCCTTTTCCTCCTCGTCCTCCTTCTTCGCCGCGCGCTCCTTCGCCGCCGGTTTCTTCGCGCGCTTGGCCGGCTTCTTCTCCTTCGCCTCCGCTTCCCGACGAGGTTTCTTCTCGGCCTCCTCCCCGCGGACCGCAGGCGCTTCTTTCGGCGGGGCGGCGGCCTTCGCCTCCTCCTTCGCGACGTAGGCGAGGAGGCGTTTCCGCAGTTCGTCGACCTTCCCTTCGGTCTCGAGACCGAATTTTTCGGACATCGAGACGAGCGTGGCCTTCTTCGCCTCGCGAATCTCGTGCGACGTCGGGAGCGCCGCGGGCGGTTCCTTCGGGGCCTCCGGCACCGCCTTCTTCGCCTTCTTTTCTGGCTTCGGCTCTTCCCCTTCCGCCACGCTCACGCCTCCCCGGCCTTCTTCGTGATGTAGATGCCGTCTTGGAAGATGCGCGGATCGAACCCGCGGATCCGGGTCGCCTGCTCGATGTTCGCGGCGGTCTGAGAGACCGCTTCGATGTCCGGACCCGTGAGCACGACCTGGTCGCCCTTCACCTCGACCTCGGTCTCCCCGACGATCGTCGTCTTGCGCGGGAACTTCTCCCCGAGGAAGTTCTCGATGATGAATTCGGGCCCCCTCACGGTCGCCTTGACCGGGAAGTGGCTGTACACGATCTTCATCTCATACGTGAAGCCGTCCGTGACGCCCACGATCATGTTCTGGAGATGGGCGGCGAACGTCCCGACGAGGGCTCCGTCCTTGCGGCGGGGGTACTCGCAGCGCATCTTGACCTGCTTCCCGTCGACCCGCATCTGGATCCGTGGATGGGACAGGGTCCGCCGCAGGACGTGCCCCGGTCCCTTCACGACGACGTGGCCTCCGTCAATCTGCACCTGGACGCCGTCCGGGACGTTCACGATCCTTTCGATGAAGCCGGATATGGGCATCGAGGCACCTCAGTACACGTAGGCGAGGAGCTTCCCGCCCACGCCGATTTGCTTGGCCTTCGTCTGGGAAATCACGCCTTCCGTCGTCGTGAGGATGAGCACCCCGAAGTCCTGCGCCGGCAGGTAACGGGCCTCGAACTTCTCGAGATCCGTCCGCCGGACGGCGAAGCGGGGCTTGATCACGCCGCAGTTGTTGATGCTCCCGACGAGCCCGACCCGGTAGAGGTTCCCACGGCCGTCCTCGACGAGCTCGAACGACCGAATGTACTGGTGCTCCTCCATCACCTTGAGGACGCGACCGATCAGCTTCGACGCCGGATGGATGAAGCATTCCGCCTTGCCGGCGGCTTCCGCGTTCCGGATCGTCGCCATCGCGTCGTTCAGGGGATCTTGAAGCATCGTCTCGCCTCAGCTGTATTTTCGGAAGCCGAGCTCGTACGCGATCTCGCGGAAGCATTGACGGCACAGATGGAGCCCGTACCGCCGGACGATCCCACGCTTCCGACCGCATCGGAGGCAGCCTCGGACCCGGCCGAAATCCTTCGTCCGTCTCACCCGACCACCTCGACCTTGAAGTGATCCCGCATGAACTCCATGCCCTCGTCCCGGGAGATCCGGTGCCGCCGTGGAATCGGGCGCGGCTTCGTCGCCCGTCGCGCAATGCGGTATCCGGGACGCTGGAGGACGACGCTCACGTCCATCCCGAACACGCCGACCTCCGGATCGTACTTCATGCCGGGGAAGTCCGTGTAGTCCTGAATCCCGAATGAGACGTTCCCCCGAGGATCGAAGCTGTACGACGGAAGGCGGTTGTTCCGGATCGCGAGCGCGTCTTTGAGGAACGCCTCCGCGGGGTCGCCCCGCAAGGTGACGCGCGTGCCGATCGGCATGTTGCGCCGCACGCCCCAGTCACGGACCGCGCTGTGGCTGAGCGTCTGGACCGGCGTCTGCTTCGCGACGAGCCCGAGGACCTTCTGCGCTTTGACGAGCTTCTCCCCCGCCTCGCCGACGCCAATGTTGATCACGACCTTCTCGATCCGGATGTCCCGCATTCCCGCCATCGTCCCACCTACAGCGCCGGGACCTCCGGCATACGGATCGTCGGGGCTTCCTTGCCCACGACGAAGACCTTGTCGATGTCGGTCGAGAACCCTTCCTTGAACGTCACGATGTTCGACCGCGGGTTGCGCGTGCGCTGAATCGCGAGGACGTGCGCGATTTCGCCGACATGCTGCCCGCCCGTCACGAGGACCGGCGCGCCCTCCTCGAGCTCGTAGTGTTCCGCGACCTTCTGATCCGGGAGCTGAATCTTGAGCGTCGTGCCGGTCTTGTACGCATCTTTCGGGAGCAGCACGTTCCGCCCATCGTGCAGGTTGAGCTGCGTCTTTCCCGCCCGCACGGTCGTCTTGTCCTCGACGCGACAGAGCTTCCACGTCGCGTCGTGCGCCTCGAGGGGGACGAGCGCCATGCGGCCCCGCGCGTCGACGAGCATGCGGTAGTGCGCCTTCGTGTCACCGAGGGACAGTACGTCCATCAGCCCGACCGAGAACTTCGGGTCCGTCACGACGCGGCCGTCGACCTGGACGCCCCGGTTGTTCAGGATGTGCCGTGCCTCCCGCGCCGTGTCGCACACCTTGAGCATGTCGCGAAGGATCAGCCCGAGCGGGACGCTCCGATCGGCGGGATGCGGTCCCGGAGACGGCCGGGACACCCAGAAGTCCGTCTTGCGCGGGACCTTCCAGCTCCGGGGCGCCGGCAGCCGCTTGAGGTGTTTCTTCACGATCGCCTCACTCCTGGAACCGCCGGCGCCGCCAGGCGTCCGTGTCGTCCATGCGCACGATCATCAGATTCGACGCGTGGATCGGGCGCGCGACCTTCTTCTCGTCGACCTTCTCGATCGTGATGCCTTCGACGACGACGGTCCCGTCCACGCGGTCCACGCTGACGACCTTCCCCTCGCGCCCCTCGAACCCGCCGCGCATCACGCGGACCGTGTCGCCCTTGCGGACGGGCACGGCCCGAGGCAAGCGTCCTTTCGACTTGTCGTGCAGCTCCGGCGCGAGGTGCGACGACGCCAGGAGGCGCTTCCGATGGAGCGGGGCGTTCGCCGCCCGCTTCCGTTGCATCCGTGCTTTCGCGCTCGCCGTTGGCCCACCTCACACGATCATGCTCGCCGTCGCGGCGACGCGAGGCCACCGCTCCGCGGCCTCTCGGGCGACGGGCCCCTTGATGTCCGATCCTTTGACCTCGCCCTCGGGAGTCACGATGACGCAGGCGTTGTCCTCGAACTGGACCATCAGGCCCTCCGGGCGCCGGAACGGACGGCGTTGCCGCACGATGACCGCGTTCATGACTTGCTTCCGCGTCTCCGGAGTCCCCTTCTTGACCGTGACGACCAAGAGGTCCGCGATGCCTGCCGACGCGAGGCGGTTCCGCACGCCCCGGTATTTCAGGACCTCGATGATCTCGACGATCTTCGCGCCGGTGTTGTCGATGCATTCGAGGCGCGCGCCTTTCGGCAGCCCGCGCGTCTGCCGGCCGGGCAGCCCCTTCATCCCGCCACCGCCTGGTTGTGGATCGCGACGAAATGGACCGTCTTCCCGAGAGGACGGCACTCCATCATCGTGATGCGGTTCCCGACCTGCAGGCCGAGGCACGGCGGAGCGTGGACGTTCATGCGGTGCGTGCGCTTCTCGAACCGCTCATACTTCCGGATGTATCGCAGGTACTCGCGTTCCACGACGACCGTGTGCTGCATCTTGGCCGAGACGACGACGCCCTCCAGGCTCTGGCCGCGCACCGGCAGGCGGCCGTGGAACGGGCACTTCAGATCCGTGCACGTCCGCCCGGGAACGGGCACGTCGATCCCGATGTCCCGGGCCGCCCGCGCCGAGGATTGCGGCGCCGCCGCGGGGGCGGAGGCGGGTTTCTTCACGGCCTTCTTCTCTGCCATCCGGATCACCGTGCCTTCTTCACGCGGTCCTCGGGCCGATAGCGAATCTCGTCGCCCTCGATCTCGAGGCCTCCTTGGACGTCAAATCGGAACCGGCTCCCGTGCTTCGGGATCCGCTTCTCCTCGCCCGCAATCTCGAGGACGAGCATGTTCCGCGTCTCGTCGACCACCCGGCCGCGCAGGTGCGCCTGGGTCGGATCCGTCGCGCCGAGCACCTCGACGCGCAGGCCGATCAACTCGTGCTTCCGGAGGTTCACGTCACACCACCTGCACGCGGTAGCCCATGCCTTGGAGGACTTCTTGGACCCGCTTGCGGTGCTCGCCCTGCAACTCGATGCGGCCCTCCTTCGCCGTGCCCCCGGCGGCACATCGGTTCTTCAGGGTCCGTGCGAGCTCATCGATGTCGATGTCCCCGATGTCCAGCCCCTCGACGATCGTCATCGTCTTGCCGTACCGGCGCGTGTCATGACTCACGCGGATCAGCTGCTGCTCCTTCGCGATTTCCTCGCACACACAAAGCTCGTCCGGGAGGCCGCACGTCGCGCAGATCGCCATCAGGTCGCCTCCTTGGATTCGGGCTTTGGAGCGGCCGCCGGTTTCGCGGTCCCGAGCTTCTCTTCTTCCCGGATGATCGTCAGGATGCGGGCGATGTTCTTCCGGAGTGCGCGGATCTTCCCGGGGTTCGGCGGCGCGCCACCCATCGCCGCGACGCCCCTCTCGTGCATCAGCTCGTCTTGGAGCTCCGTCAGCTTCTTCGCGAGCATCTCCGCGTCCATCGCGCGGATCTCCTTCGTCCGGAGGAGCGGCATCTACGATTCGTCGCCTCCTTCGGCTCCGACATCGACGTCGACCCCGAGGTCCTTGACCTCTTTTGCGACTTTCTTCAGTCGCTTCGTCGCGACCTTGCTCTTCTTCACTTTCTTCGCCGTGTCGTCGGCCTCATCGAGCGGCAACAGCGGCTCGGCTTCCTCGGGCTCCTCGCCCTCTGCGGTGGCGACGATCGGGACCTCGGGCGTCGCCTCCACGACCAACGCCGATTCGGCCGCCCGGGCCGCCGCTTCGGCGGCGGCTGCCTCCGCCGCGGCGACGTACTCCGCGGACGGCTGCTTGACCTCGACCTCGTCGGGCAACCGGGCCCTCGGGCTCATGATCTCCACGGTGACGCCGATGACCCCAGGCTTCAGCTTCGCCACGGCAAATCCGAGGTCCATCCACAGGTGTCGCGGCTCGCCGCAGTACTTGATGTGGCCCGCCTTGAACTTCTCTCTCCGGTGACGTTGCCCGGTCAGCTTGCCGGCGATCACGACGAGGCAGCCTTTCGCGCCCGCCTCCATGATCCGCCGGACCGTCGAGTGCCCGGCCCGGCGGAAGTGCCAGCCGCGCTCGAGTGCGTTCGAGAGCTTCTCCGCCATGATCTGCGCGTTGAGCGCCGGCTTCTCGACTTCTTGGACCTCGATCTGCGGATTGTCGAACTTGAACTGTCGCTCGACGGCTTCCGTGAGGCTCTTGATGGCTCCGCCTTTCCGGCCGATGACGAGCCCGGGTCGTTCCGCGAGCAGCGACACCCGCGTGCCCATCGGCGTCCTCTGGATGTCGAGACCCCCGAAGCCCGCACGACGCGTTTCGTTCATGAGGTATTCCTTCAACAGGACGCGCCGCACATTCTCGACGATGATGCGCTTGTCCTTCCGCTCGACCTTCGCCTCGCGCACCACGTCAGGCCACCTCTTCGAGCACAATCTCGAGATTCACAGTATCCTGGTTCCACGGCCCGCTCCGGCCGTACGCCCGTGGCCGGAATCCCTTCTCCGTCGAACCCTTGTGCGCGTTGACCACTCGGACCACCATCGCGTCGGGGTCGTCTTTGCCGGTGAACTCGGCGTTCGAGACCGCGCTCTCGAGCACCTTGAGGAACGCCTTCGCCGCCTTGACGGGATAGCGGGCGGGGCCCATCCCCGACTTGTGCGCCACCCACCGATTGTACTTCTTCATCGGGACGGGCTGCTTCAGCGAGATCACCCGCTCGAGGTACTCCCGGGCGTCGTCGACCGTCTTGCCGCGGAGGGCACGGGCGAGCTCGACGGACTTCTTCCACGCCAAGGGAAGGTCCCGGCCGTACGCTCGGGCCATCGTCTCGATCTTGTACTCCGTCGTGTACCCGAGCTTCGTCATGCGTCTCCTCACTTCAGCGGCATGAACTTCGACGAGCGCGTCGCGCCGACGCCGGGGCCGCTGTGCACGACGGGCCTCCGCGTCATCGCGAACTCGCCGATGTAATGCCCGATCATCTCCGCTTTGATCTCGACTGTCACGAACTCCTTCCCGTTGTGGATCGCGACCTTCTTGCCGACGAAGTCCGGCAGGATCGGGACGTTCCGGCAGTGCGTGCGCACCGCTTCGTCCGTCCCGTTGGCCCGCAGCTTCTCGACGAAGGTGAGACGTTCCTCGTCGATGCCCCGCATGAAGGACCGGCGCGGGCGCGCGGGCAGCAGCTCGATGATCTCCTCGAGCGTCATCGCCTTCATCTCGTCGAGCGTGTACCCACGGTACGTAAACTCCTTCTTGCGGCGCGTCTCGACGAGCCCCGCGCGCTTCCGCAGCTTCCGTCGCGCCGCCTTCGCCAGGCCACCCATCTTCTTTGCCATCGTCAGGTCCTCCGTCGTTTCGCTTTCAGCCGCTTCGGCTGCGGCGACATCCGGCCCACCTTGCGACCGGGAGGAGCATCATAGCCCACCGTCGACGGCTTTCCGACGTGCTGGTGGGAACCGCCGCCGTGGGGATGGTCCACCGGGTTCATCGCGACCCCGCGCACGTTGAACATCGCCTTGCTGAAGGAACGGTACGAGAACCACTTCTTCCCCGCCTTCGTGAAGGGCTTGTCGCCGCGGCCCGCGCCCGCGACCGCGCCGATCGTCGCGCGGCACTCCCGGTGGAACGAGTGAAACTGTCCCGACGGGAGCTGCACCACGGTCCGCTCACCGTGGCTCACCACGACCGCCTGGGTACCGGCGGCGCGGACGAACCGACCGCCGTCGCCGGGCATCGCCTCGATGTTGTACACGAGAGTTCCCTCCGGGATGTCCTTCAGGGGCAGCGTACTCCCGCGGTCGATGTTCGGGGCGCCGTGGGTGACCCGCTGCCCCACGGACAGCCCGTCGCACGCGATCATGAGGACCTCCTGTCCGCCGAAGCGGACGCGGGCGAGGGGCGCCGTGTGCCCCGGCGCCTGGAAGATATCCGTGACGACGCCGTCGCCCTGGAGCCGGGGATGCGCGACCGGTCCCGGGTGGCGGTGGCTCGGCGATCGGTACGTCGGCGAGGTCCCGCGGCCCCGGCGCTGGGAGCGGAGGTTCTTGCCCACTAGAACACCCCGATCCGCATGCCGATCTCTTCCGCCGAGAACTCGGGCTTGAGCTTGATGATCGCATGCTTGCCGTCCTTCCGGACGTACGTGTTGACTTTCGCGACTTTCACTTGGAAGAGGTCCTCGAACGCCTTCTTGACCTCGGCCCGCGTCGCCTCCCTCCGCACGAGGAATTCGAGGCGGTTCCCGTCTTTCAGATTCTGCGCGGCGGTGCCTTGCAGCATGTTGAGTGACTTTTCCGTGACGTACGGATGCAAGAGGATCTCGTGAGGCTTCATGGGCTCCAGCTCCGCAGGACCTCGAGCGCGCCCTCGCTGAAGACCGTGAGCCGCCCGGGATCGCCGCCGGGCGCGAGCAGCTCCGCATTCAGCGCGGCCGGGCTCACGACCTCGACGCCGGGGAGGTTGCCGAAGAGGCGACGCACCTTCTTCGCCTCCTTCACGACGATGAGCAGGCTCCGCGGTTGGCGGTACCGGCGCCCGCGCATCTTCCCGCGACCGGCGCGGATGTGGCGGCCTTCCTTCGCCCGGTCGACATCGTCGACGACGCCGAGGCGACTCAAGATGCGGAGCCCTTCACGGGTCGCGCCGCCGTCCGTGTCGACGGCTTCGATGCCATCTTCGACGATCACGGGGAGGGTCAATTCCTCCTTGAACCGGTGGCCCCTCGACGACACGAGATACGAATCCTTCAGGGCGGCGAGGGCCGCGTTGCGGGCGAGCCGCCTCTCATGGTCGTTGATCTTCTTCGTCCAGATCGCCTGGATCCGCGGCGGGTGCGCCCGTCGCCCACCGACCGTCCCAGGAGCTTGCGCCCCGATCATCGTCCCCCGAATCCGCGGGACGCGCGAGACGCCGTGGCCTTTCCCGGACCACCGTACGGAGTGCCGCATGCCCGCCGACGCGGACGGCGCGTACGGTTGGCGGCGGTTCGCTTGGGACGACGTCACGGCACGCCGGATCAGATCCGTGCGGACTTCCGATCGGAAGACCGCGGGCAGCTCGACGCTCTTCACCGCATCGCCGTCGAGGGAGTACACATGGACGTGGCCCTCCGACAGCGCGGGCGTCTCCGCCTTTTTCGCCTTCGGCTTCGCCTCTTTCTCCGCCTTGGCGGCCTTCGCCGGTTTCGTCGGACGAGCGCGCCGCTTCGGCGCCGGCTCCTCCTCGGCGGATTCCTTGGCCGTCTTCTTCGCGTCCTCGGGATCCGCCAAACCGATCACACCCCCTGCTTCGCTTCCCGCGAGACGTACGTGAGTTCCGGCGACTTCTCGAGCTTCACGTATCCGCCGCGGGCCGCGTCCCGGAAACGGATTAACCGCTTCGTCGGGCCCGGGATTGAGCCGTGGAGCAGCACGTACGGATTCCGGATCAGACCGTAGTGGAGGAAGCCCCCGTTCGGCGTGATGTCGTCCCCTTTCTCGCCGATCTTCAGGATCCGCTTGTTGTACTCCGTGCGCTGGTGATACCCGAACTGGCCGCCTTGCGGCACGGTCGGCCGAACGTACCCGGGGTTGAAGTTCCCGAGCGTCCCGATGTTCCGCCGGTGCTTCGAGTTCTTATGGCTGAGGAGGCGCGTGCCCCAACGCGTGTGATGGCCTTGCCAACCCTTGCCTTTCGTGATTGCCGCGACGTCGACCATCGAGCCCTCGCGGCAAAACTCGGTCACGGGGATTTCTTTCCCCAGGAGGCCCTTCGCGTACTTGACGCGGTCCTCGACGGAGCCGCCGGCGACGCGATTCTCCATGAGATCCGGCTTCTTCTTCGGGACGCCGGAGACGAGCGAGGGCTGCGTGAACGTGATGAGTCGGACGTCGTCGACATCGGCCGGACTCGCCTTCTTCCATGCCTCGTCCGCGTCGTACTCCTTCGGGATCGGGAAAACGCGCCGCAGCTCCTTGTCGAGCCGCGGGCTCCAGACTTCGGCGACCGTCTTCAGGCCCTCCGCGGCCCGACGGTAGAAGCGAACACCCGCGACTCGCATCGGCGGCACCTCGACGACCGTGACGGGGACCTGCACCTCTTGTCCGGACGTGGTCGAGGTCGGTCGATAGTCGATCACAATCGCGTGGGTCATGCCGGCCTTGTATCCCGCGAAGCCTTGGACCTTCGGGGCCCCGCCATCGACCTCGGGCCAGCTCGAGAAGTGTGGAATCGGGCTCTCGCTGCGCTTGCGGGGCGAAAAGCCCATCGATCCGTGTCGGGGTCGATGCTCCTTGGGCACTGCGCCACCCTCCGGGGAGGGGAACCTCTCGTCGCGTGCTGCGAGACGCGAGCCGTGGTCGCGCCACCGTGACGCTGCCTGCGGACCCAGAACAATCGGGGCCGCATTGCCGGGATCCGCGAGGGATTGCCCGGGAGCGTGTGGTCGGCGCGCTGAGCGCTCCCTATGGAGGGGGTCTATTTAATTCTTTGGAGAACGACGAAAGTTCTCTGGAGGAAACCGTTGGCCGCTCGGTCGCCGGCGGGATTCAGTGGAGGAACGCCTTGGGCTTCGCCTTCTGCGGTTCCAACGTCTCGATGGCGATCGGCTTGACGATCGGATCGTCCTTGGTCGCCTCGAGCTCTTCCTCCGCCTTCTCCTCTTCGAGCGCCCGCCAGAACGCCCGCATGCGGGCGTCGTAGTATTCGTCGCACATGGCCGCGCCTTCGGCACCCCAGCGCTCCGCGGATACAATATCCTTTCCCATTCTCAAACCGCGGCGCCTGTCATTCGGCCGGTGGCAGCCGCATGCGCGGCCGTATCGGGGGTGATAACATTCCCATAACTTTTAAGCGGGTCTCCCCGGCTATGCATCGTTGCGCGGCGGTCTTTCATGGAAGTAAAGCGGATGAAAGTGAAGGTGTGCCTCGTGGGCGAGGCGGCCGTTGGGAAGACGTCGCTCATCCGCCGGTTCGTCTTGGACAACTTCGATGACAAGTACATCCAGACGCTCGGCACGAAGGTCTCGAAGAAGGAACTCACGTCCGCGGTTCCCGACAGCTCGGGCGAACTGAAGATTGACATGACGATATGGGACATCATGGGCCAGAAAGGCTTCCGGGAACTGCTCAAGGAAGCATACTTCTACGGCGCTCGCGGGATCCTCGCGGTATGCGACGTCACGCGCCGGAAGACGCTCGACGACCTCGACGACTGGATCGAGGGCGTCTACAGCGTCACGGGAAAGATCCCGATCGAATTCTTGGGAAACAAGGTCGACCTGAAGGACCAGGCGCAAATCTCGGAAGACGAGATGGTCCAGGCGGCCCGCGCGTACGATAGCCCATTCCATTTCACGTCCGCGAAGACGGGCGTCAACGTTGAGACCGCGTTTCAGTCTCTCGCCGAACGCGTCGCGAAAGAGCGCTACGCACGCAAAGTTGTCCCTGAAGAATAAAAATTATCAGGGGCGATACTCGCGTCCTCACGGTACATAACTCAGCGCTGGGTTGGGCCGCGCTGATGGCGATGCCGGTGTTGCTCGGCCAGAAGCACGTGAAGGTGAAGGTGTGTCTGGTCGGCGACGTCGCCGTCGGCAAGACGTCTCTCATCAAGCGCTACGTGCAGGATGCGTTCGATGACCGGTACATCGCGACCGTCGGCACGAAGGTCACCAAGAAGACGTTCGACGTGATGTGGAAAGGCGCGAGTGCCAGCCTCGACATGCTGGTGTGGGACATCATGGGAGAGAAGGGATTCCGAGCGCTCCTCCGCGACGCCTACTTCGAAGGATCCCACGGCGTGATCGCGGTGTGCGACATGACCCGCAAGGATACGTTCTACGATCTGAACAACTGGGTGCAGATGATCCGCAAGCAGGTCGGCGAGGTGCCGATCGTCTTCCTCGGAAACAAGTTCGATCTGAAGGAGCGACTCGTCGTGAGCGAGGAGGAACTCGCGCGGATGGGCACGATCCACAACGCGAAGCACTTCGTCACATCGGCGAAGACCGGCAAGGGCGTCAACGAGGCGTTCAAGGTCTTGGCGGACGCGATCGCGCACACTGGCGACGCGTGAGTCTGCGGCGCACGGCATGTTGGGCCGCGCGTGTTATCTCATCAGATAACTGTTGGGCAATTCCTTTATAATCTGAGCCTCGTGCGCGCGTCGCAACCCGTCTGGGGAGTTCCATGGACCGCCAGAGGATGAAGGTCAAGATCTGTCTCGTCGGGGAAGGCGCGGTCGGCAAGACGTGCCTCATCCGCCGATTCATTCAAGACCAGTTCGACGACCGATACATCTCGACATTGGGCGCGAAGGTCTCGAAGAAAGAAATCCAGGTCGAGGGCCCGAACGGGGGCACGGACGTCGACATGACGATTTGGGACATCATGGGGGAGAAGGGCTTCCGCGAATTGCTCAAGGAAGCGTACTTCCACGGCGCCCAAGGCGTCCTCGCGGTGTGCGACGTCACGCGCAGAGAAACGCTGGACGACCTCGACGACTGGGTCGCGGCCGTCGTCAAGGTGACGGGAAAAATTCCGATCGAGTATCTCGGGAACAAAGCGGATCTCCGGGACAAGATGGCGGTCAAGGAGTCCGATGTCAAACGGGCCGCCGAAGCCCACGGCGCTCCTTGGATGTTCACGTCGGCGAAGACGGGCGAGAACGTCGAGCGGGCGTTCGCAAAACTCGCGCAGATGATTGCGGGCCCGAGCGCGTGAGCCCGGTCCGGTTCGCGATTTGTCTGGAGTCGGCGGAACACTTCTGCGGTTTCATTCCTGTCTTCAAGGTCAAAGTGTTTAAGTAGAAGGCTCGTGTATTCAAAGATGACCAACGCGCGGGGCCGGTCAATACATGGTGGAGACCGCGGGAGAACCGGAAGAGCTGCTCCCGGTGGATTCCTGGATTAGCAAGGTGGATTTCCGCAGCACGGCCGAGGTCAAGATCCCGGAACGTCTCGTGGACCAGGTCATCGGGCAGGAGCGGGCCGTCGAGGTCATCCGGAAGGCCGCAGAGCAGAAGCGGCACGTCATGCTCATCGGCGACCCCGGCACGGGCAAGTCGATGCTCGCCCGGTCGATGACCGAACTGCTCCCGCGGGACGAACTCCAGGACATCATCGTCTATCACAACCCCGAAGACCCGAACGAGCCGAAGATCCGCGTCGTGCCCGCCAGCAAGGGCCGCGAGATCGTCAACGCCCAGAAGGCGGAGGCGATGCAGCGACGGGAGCAGAAAGCCTCGATGGTCATGACGATCGTGTTCTTCATCATCGGCCTGAGCGTGATCATGTCATACCGATGGACAGACCCGACGCCCGGTTTCACGGACCAGGCGCCTCAGATCATCCTGTTCGGCATCCTTGTCGCGGCGATCATCTACATCGCGAGCCGCTACACCGGCCACCGCCAAGAGAACCTGATGGTGCCGAAGCTGCTCGTCAGCCACACCCCGGACGAGTCCCCGCCGTTCATCGACGCCACGGGAAGCCACGCCGGCGCGCTCCTCGGCGACGTGAAGCATGACCCGTTCCAAAGCGGGGGCCTCGAGACGCCCGCCCACGAGCGGGTCGAATCGGGCGCGATCCACAAGGCCCACAAGGGCGTCCTGTTCGTCGACGAGATTAACGTGCTCCGCATGGAAAGCCAGCAATCCCTGCTGACGGCCATGCAGGAGAAGAAATTCTCCATCGTCGGTCAGAGCGAACGGTCCTCCGGCGCGATGGTGAAGACGGAAGCCGTGCCGTGCGACTTCATCCTCATCGCCGCCGGGAACCTCGACGCCGTGCAGGGCATGCATCCGGCGCTGCGCTCGCGGATCCGCGGATACGGGTACGAGATCTACATGAAGAGCACAATGCCGGACACGGAAGACAACCGGCTCAAACTCGTCCGATTCGTCGCCCAAGAGGTCTCGAAGGACCGCAAGATTCCGCATTTCGACCGGACGGCCGTCCTCGAGATCCTGCGGGAGGCGCAGCGACGTGCGGGCCGTCGCGGGCAGCTCACCCTCCGGTTGCGGGAACTCGGTGGCCTGATCCGCGTCGCGGGCGACATCGCCCAGGAAGAGGCCACGCCCCTCGTGACCGCGCAGCATGTCCTCAATGCGAAGCGGATCGCCCGCTCCCTCGAGCAGCAGGTCGCGGACCGAATGATCGAGCGGGGCAAGGAGTACCAGACCTTCATCACGGAAGGCGCGATCGTCGGCATGGTCAACGGCCTCGCGGTGCTCGTCGGCGACAACTCAATCGCGGAGTTCAGCGGGATCGTCCTGCCGATCGCCGCGGAAGTCACGCCGGCACAAGCGAAGCAGGGCGGGCGGATCATCGCGACCGGCCGCCTCGGGGAGATCGCGAAGGAGGCCGTCGAGAACGTCTCCGCCCTCATCAAGAAGTACACGGGGGAGGACATCTCGAATCACGATATCCATGTGCAGTTCGTTGGCTCCCGGGAGGGCACGGAAGGAGACAGCGCCTCGATCTCCGTCGCCACCGCGGTCATCAGCGCCCTCGAAGAAGTCCCCGTCAACCAGACCGTCGCGATGACGGGCTCCCTCAGCGTCCGCGGGCAGGTCTTGCCCGTCGGCGGCGTCACCGCGAAAATCGAGGCGGCCGCGGAACTCGGAATCAAGAAGGTCGTCATCCCGCGGGCGAACCTCAAAGACGTCCTGCTGGAGGACAAGTACCAGGGAAAAATCGAAATCGTCCCCGTCGACACGCTGAGCGAGGTGCTCGAAGAAGCCCTCGTCGGCCCGAAGAAGTCTGGGCTGATCAGCAAGCTCGCGGCCCTCGTCCCCAAGATGACCCCGGACAAACCGGGTCCTGCGGCGGTCCCCCACTGAGTCGCCCGGAGGGACCCAATGGACGAAGCGCCCGAGCCATTCGAGTTCTCCGAGCCGATGCCGTGCTACGAGCCCAACCCGTCCCTCGCTGCGGGGCAAGAGGACGGCCGGTGCGTGCACTGCCGCAAGTTCCTCACGCTCGAGTGTCCGTACATCGACCACTTCCTCGGAGAGGATGAAGGGTGAGCGGCCGGGCCTTCTTCATCGGGCGGTTCCAGCCGTTCCACCGGGGCCATCTCGCGACGGTCAAGCGGATCCTGGAGTCCCATGACGAGCTGATCCTCGGGATCGGTTCGGCCCAGTACAGCCACACCGGCGAGAATCCGTTCACCGCCGGAGAACGGTACGAGATGATCAAGCGCGCCCTCGATGCGGAGGGCATCCACGTCTACCACATCGTGCCGATCCCGGACACGCACGTGCACAGCGTCTGGGTGAGCCACGTCCTCTCCCTTGTGCCCCGCTTCGATGTCGTCTTTTCGAATTCGGATCTCGTCGTGCGGCTGTTCCGGGAGCACGGGCTCAAGGTCCTCTCGCCCCCGCTCGTGGACCGGGAGCGGCTTTCCGGCACGAAGGTGCGCGAGGCGATGCTCAAAGGCGGCGACTGGCAATCGCTCGTCCCCGCCGTCGTCGCGCAGTACATCGACGAGATCGATGGCGTCGAACGAATCCGGGAGACGCACAAGTACTCGACGCCGTACGGCACCCGCGAGAACCACGACGGCTGAGAAAGCAGACCCGTCCGCGAGCCTTCCGAGGACGGGTGCCGGCAAGCATCCCTCCAGAACGAGCGCCCCGTCCCGCGGATTTCTGCCTGGCGATCGGTCCGAGCCGTTCCCGCCTTCTTTAGCTTTTTCTCAAGTGGCCTTGAGATAACCGACGAGGACCGGGACGAGTAACGAAGCCATCAAGTGCACCCGCCGGACCCGGAGGGCGATGGGCACGAGCCCGACGATGGCGGCGATTGCGGCGACGGCGAGGCCGACGGGACCGGAGACAATCGCGAGCAGGATGACAATCGCGGCGAGGGAGGCCCCGCAAAGCCGGCGTGGATTCGCCGTCGACGAACGCACGGCGACCCATCGCGCCGTACGGACGGCGAGGGGCGCGGCCACGGCGGTCGCGAGGACGGTCCCTCCGATGAGGACGAGGAGAGACGCCGGGATCCGGAACGGCTCCGGCCATGCGCCGTATTCGGGGAGGAGACGATCCACCGCGACCGCGGCGCCGCTCCGGGAGCGATGGATCATGTACAGGACCGCGACGCTGAGGAGTGCGGTCGAGCTGGACACGGCCCCGAGCACGACCATGAACTGGGATGGACCCGTCGACTTGCGGACGCGAAGCGAGGCGATCGTCGCCGCCGCGCCGCCGCTGAGGCCGGGGAGCCAGGACACGCTCGCGCCGGCGAGGGTCCCTCGGATCGCGGACCGCACGTCCTCGCGGTTGATCGGACGGAGCGGCTCGAGGCGCTGGAACGGAATCGTGCCCGGCCGGGCCCTCATGCCGACGATCAGGCTCGGGACGCCGAAGAGCCCGGAAAACAGCGGGAACAGGATGACGCCGGCCTCGAGCGGAGTCGGGCCTCGCAACGCCGCCACGCCGAGTACGCCTGCGAGCGCCTGGACCCAGGCCGCCCGCCGAACCCGATGCGTCTTCCGTCCCCGGAATTCAGAGAGGAGCAACGCCGCGAGGACGAAGGCGAGGAACGCCGCAGACCACGGTCGGAAGCGGTCCGCGAGCCCAATCGGGTCGGCCAGGACCGTGCGCAACGGGATGAGCGCGAGCACGGCGAACGCGGTCCCCAGTACGACCCCGCGTGCGGCGAGGGCGACCGCCTTCGCCCCTTGTCCGACCAAGAGGAGCCGGTGGCCCGGCAACGTCGCGAGCGCCGAACCTTCGGCGGGTGCGCCGAGGAACACGCTCGGGATGAAGTCGAAGACCGCGTGCGTGGCCGCGGTCGCGAGGAGGTAGACCGAGAGGAAGATCCCGACGTCGCTCGGTCCGGCCTCCGGCAGGACGGAAGCGAGGAACGACGCCCACGCCGGCCCCGTCGCCAGGACGAACGCGGCGACGTTGTTCACGTGCAACCCCGGCGAAAGGCCGGTGAGCACGCCAGTCAGGACGCCGAGCAACGCGACGAAGAGGAAGCCGAGGAAGAACGCCGGGAGGCTCACGCGACGGGAGCGCCTGTCGGGAGGGTGAAGGTCCGCGGTGCAGGTAGGCTACACTCAGGCGGAGCGGGTCGCGCCCCAGCCCCCGCCGCCGGGCGTCTCGACGATCAGCAGGTCGCCCTTGGACAGAGGGACCGTGGCCTTCGAGGGCAAGGGACGCCGCCTTCCCTCGCGCACGAGCACGTTCCGTCCGGACCGGCCGTCGCGGCCGCCTTGCAGGCCGCGCGGCGCGAGGACCCGCCGCTCCGAGAGAATCGACGCGGTGCCCGCCGAGGCGAGGAACCGCACGGACCGGCGCACGCCATCGCCGCCCGCATGGAGGCCTCCGCCCCCGCTCGCCGGGATGAGACGGTATTCCTCGACCCGAAGCGGGTACGCGAGCTCGAGCGCCTCGACCGGCGTGTTGCGGGTGTTCGTCATGTGGGTGTGGACGCCCGACATGCCGTCCCGGAACGGGAGGGCCCCTTCCCCGCCCGCGATCGTCTCATAATACGAGAACGGCCGGGGCCCGGCCGCGCCAATCGTCAGGTTGTTCATCGTCCCTTGGCTCTGCGCGGGCACGCGGTCCGCGAGCGGCTCCGCCAGCCCGCGGAACAGGACGTCGACGATCCGCTGCGACGTCTCGACGTTGCCCGCCGCCACCGCCGCGGGCGGACGCGGGCGCACGAGGCTCCCTTCCTCCGCGAGCACCCGCACGGGTCGGTACGCCCCCGCATTTCGGGGCGCCTCGGGGTCGGTGAGACATCGCACGACGTAGTACGTCGCGCTCAGCGTCACGGCGAACGGCGCATTGAGATTCCCCCGGACTTGGCGATCTGTCCCGACGAAGTCCACCGAGATCCCGGATCCACCAATCGTGACCTCGGCCCGGATCCGGATGAGCTTCGGTTGCTCGCGGGAGACGCCCTCGAGGAAGTCCTCGGAAGCCCACGTGCCTCGAGGGAGCGGCGCAATCGCGGCGCGCACCCGACGTTCCGCGTAGTCGAGCAGTTCGTCGATCGCGCCCCGCAAGCGCGTGATGCCGATCCGCCCCGCGAGTTCGAGGAGACGCCGCGCGCCGAGTTCGTTCGCCGCGACTTGGGCGCGGAGATCTCCCAGCCGCTCCGCGGGATTCAACGTCTCCCGCCGAAAGCGGTCGATGACGGCCTTGCGCTCCCGACCTCGGTCCAGGACTTTCTGCGGTTCGAACACGACGCCTTCGTCCTCGAGGCGCGTCGCGTCCGCGGGCATCGAGCCCGGCGTCGTGCCACCGATGTCCGCATGATGGGCGCGGTTCACCGAGAACCCGATCACCGCATCTCGAAGGAATACCGGCCGGATGAGAGTCACGTCGGGCAGATGGGTGCCGCCGCGGTACGGATCGTTCAGGACGATTTGGTCCCCTTCGCGCAGCGTCCCTGGGAAGTCCCGCAGGACGGCCTCGACCGCGAGGGGCATCGAGCCGAGATGGACCGGGATGTGCTCGGCCTGGGACACCATGCGTCCCTCTGCATCGAAGAGGGCGCAGCTCGCATCCATCCGCTCCTTGATGTTCGGCGAGTAGGCGGTCCTCCGGAGGGCGACGCCCATCTCCTCCGGGATGAACGACAGGGCTGTCTGGAAGACCTCGAGCTCGGCCGGATTCACGATGTCACCTCGATGTCGATCAGGCCACGAGGATCGATGCGGAAGCGGGCGTCGGGAGGCACCACGGTGGTTGCGTGGTCCTCCGCCACGATGGACGGGCCTTCCGCCTCGAAGCCCACCGCGAGGGATTCCCGCTCGAAGACAGGAGCGTCCGCCCATCCGTCGTCGAAGAGCACCCGACGATGAGCCATGCGGCCGGCGCGTTTGGCCGGGGGCCGTGGGATCGTCACACGGCGCGGGAGCTGCACCGCGAGCCGGACCGTGACGAGTTCGATCCGCTCCTCCCGCGAGGCGTATCCGTAGAGGCGCCGATGCTCGCGGCGGAAGGCCCTCGCCAGATCGCCTCGGAGTGGCACGTTGATCTCGTAGCTCTGGCCCCGGTACCGCAGGTCGACGCTGCCGAGGAGGAGGGCCTTGCGGGGGCCGAGCCCTTGCTGCCGCAAGGAGTCCCGGGCGCGGGATTCGAAGCGCCGAACGGTCTTGGCCAGGATCCGTTCCGCGTTCTCCAAGGGATGGACGGCGGTCTGGCTATATTCCAGCTGATAGGGCGAGATGAGGATCCCGTACGCGGAGAACGCGCCGGGGAGGAAGGGGACGAGGACGCGAGGGATCCGCAGTTCCTTCGCGAGGGCACACGCATGCATCGGTCCGGCTCCCCCGAAGGCGAGGAGGGCGAAGGCATGCGGGTCGAGCCCTCGACGGGCCAGGACGAGGCGCATGGCCTTCGCCATGTTCGCGCGCACGACCCGTTGGACGCCGAGGACGGCTTCATCCGCAGAGAGGCGGAGATCCTCCGCGAGGCGCGCGATCCCTTTCGAGGCGAGTGCGCGGTGGAGCGGGAGGCGGCCTCCGAGCAGGGTTTCGCCCAAGGCCCCCGCGACGAGGTCCGCATCGGTGACGGTCGGCGACACCCCGCCTTTCCCGTAGGCGACGGGACCGGGTTCCGCGCCCGCGCTCCGAGGGCCAACGCGCAGCGCGCGACCCTCATCGATCCACGCGATGCTGCCTCCCCCCGCTCCGACCGACTCGATGTCCACCACGGGGAGGGCGATCGGGAATGTGTCGATCACCGCCTCCGTTGTCCAGGACGCTGCGCCGTTGAGAATCGCCGAGAAGTCTGCACTCGTTCCGCCCATGTCGAACGTGATAAGATTTCCACGGCCCGCAGCCTTCGCAACGGCCACCGCGGCGGCCACTCCTCCCGCAGGACCGCTCAACACGATGTCGACGGGCCGGCGCAACACAGCCCGGTTGGAGACGACTCCCCCCGAAGACTTCATCACGGAGAACGCACCGCCGACCGCGCGCTCGAGTCCCTCCAGGTAGCGACGTACGAGCGGCTTCACGTACGCGTCGAGGGCCGTCGTGGAAGAGCGCTCGAACTCGCGGAACTCCGCGAGGACCTCGTGGCTCAGCGACACGGAGACGCCAGCGAGCGCCTTCGCGAGCTGCCGCTCATGCGCGGGGCGGAGGAACGAGAAGAGGAGCGACACCGCGACGGACTCCGCACCGCTCGCGCGGACCTTCCGTGCGATTTCGTCGACGTCCTTCGCCGTCGGGGACCGAAGGACACGGCCGCGCGCGTCGACCCGCTCCGGGAGGCCGAAGCACCGCTCCCTCGGGACCGGCGGGCTCGGCCGGATGACCCGGAGGTCGTACAGCGAGGGCCGGTTCTGGCGTCCGATCAGGAGAAGATCCTCGAACCCTGCGGTGGTCACGAAGGCGGTGCGAGCTCCTTTTCGCTCCAAGATCGCGTTCGTAGCCACCGTGCTGCCGTGGGCGATGTCGGCCGCACCGAGTCCTCGTATGCCCGCGAGGACCGCTTCCGACGGATCGCGGGTGCTCGGCAGCTTTGCGGCGACGACGGAGCGGCCGCGGAAACCGACGAAGTCCGTGAAGGTTCCGCCGACATCGACGCCGACGTCCACGCCGGCGGAATGGACGGACGACTCAAGTCCTTTGTCGCCGACTACGGGTTCCCGTTGTTCTTGAGAGTGCCCTCCATGAACTGCCGGTATCCCTCGAGGTCCAGCAGCCCGTGGCCGCTGTAGTTGAATGCGATCACCGTCTCCTCGTTGCGCGCCTTCGCCTCCAGGGCGAGGTCGATCGCCCCGCGGATCGCGTGGCACGTCTCCGGTGCCGGGATCAGCCCTTCCGTCTTCGCGAAGATCTGCCCCGCCTGGAACGTGCTCAGCTGGTCCACGGCGCGCGGCTTGACGATCCCCGCATCGAGGAGCACGCTGAGCGTCGCGGCGGTCCCGTGGTACCGCAGGCCGCCGGCGTGGATGCGTGGCGGCACGAACGTGTGGCCGAGCGTGTGCATCTTGACGAGGGGCGTCATCTCGCCCGTGTCGCCGAAGTCGTACTCGTACTTGCCGAGGGTCATCGAGGGCACGGATTCCGGCTCGACCGCGACGAAGCGCGTCTCGGAACGGCCGTGGAGTCGTTCGCCGATCATCGGGTACGCGAAGCCCGCGAAGTTCGAGCCGCCTCCGACGCTGCCGACCATGTAGTCCGGGGTGACGTCCGCGAGCTCGAACTGCCGCATCACCTCTTGGCCGATGATCGTCTGATGCATGAGGACGTGATTCAGGACGCTGCCCAGGGAGTACTTCGTGTTCGTCCCGGTGACCGCGGCCTCGATCGCCTCCGAGATCGCGATGCCGAGGGAACCGGGGTGGTCCGGGTCCGCGGCGAGGATCTTCTTGCCGACGCTCGTGCGCTCGCTCGGGCTCGGGATGACCTCGGCCCCGAAGAGTTGCATCACGTACTTCCGATAGGGCTTCTGGTCGTACGAGACGCGGACCATGAAGACCTTCGCCTTCATGCCGAAATAGTTCGCCGCGAGGGCGAGCGCGGACCCCCACTGGCCCGCGCCGGTCTCCGTGGCGTACGCCTCGACGCCCTCGCGGCTCGCGAAGTACGCCTGCGCGAACGCGGTGTTCGGCTTGTGCGAGCCGACGGGTGAGAGGTCCTCCCGCTTGTAATAGATCCGCGCGGGCGTCTTGAGGAAGGCCTCGAGGCGCGTCGCGCGGTAGAGCGGGGTCGGCCGGCCGAGCCGGAAGTACGCCTCACGCAGCTCCTCCGGGATCGGCTCGGCGCGGTTGGGGCTCATCTCCTGCCGGATCAGCTCCTTCGGGAACAGGGGCTCGAACGCCTGGGGCGGCACGGGCTCCTTCGTCCCGGGGTGGAGGTACGGCGGGAAGGGCGCCGGGAGGTCCGGGAGGATGTTGTACCAGGCGTTCGGCAGGTCCTCCGTGTCGAGGAGGATCCTCACGTCGCTCGCGCCCGCCGATTCCGGTCTCAAGGCTTGCATGGGACCACCGTTGCCCGCAGACCGGATTATTTGCACACTATATAACGATTCTGTCCTTTAGAGTCTATTTTATTACGCTGAGTAACGAAAACATTAACCCTCATGGCGCTATTCCGTACATTGGCCAGTCGCATGTGGGCGCGGTTCCGTCCCTACTTCAAAGGATTCCCGGCGCAGGAGAAGGTCGCGCAGCTCATGGTCGTCTACGGCCTGCGAGTGCACGAGGGGAGCGTGTTCGCGGGCGACATCAAGCTCTCGGACACCGCCATGGCGCGCGCCGCCGGGGTGGACCGCCGCGTCGTCACCGCGACCGTCGAGACGATCGACCGGAACGCCGAGCTGAAGGCGTTCTTCGACAAGCTCCGGCCCGTGTGCCACCTCCGGGAGATCGCGCCGCTGATGAATTGGGGGGCGATCGAAATCGTGCCGACGAACGCCTCGAAGCCCGGCATCCTCGCGGGGGTGGCGGCGATCATCGCGCAGGCCGGGATCTCGATCCGGCAGGTGATCATGGACGACCCGGAGATCGTCGACGATCCGCACGGTTTCATCGTGACCGAGTCGCCCGTGCCGGAACGGTTGCTCCCGCAAATCAAGCAGGTCGACGGCGTCAAGTCGGTCGTCTTGCATTGAGCCGGGCCATGGGCCTCCCGCCGAATGCCGAGCCGACACCCTTTTCTCGCCGAGACCCGTGGCGGGTCCCCATGGGATGGCACGGCCTCTTGCGCGTCGTGGACTTCCAGACGCTCCTTGCGTCGCAGCCCACGATCGCCGCCGCATTGGACAAGGCGCAGCGGGCCGGCGGCACGAAGGCACCCGAGGCGAAGGCGCTTCGCGAAGCGTACTACCTGCTCGCGAAGGTCTTGTGGACGCGGCGCGCGTCGATCCAGCGAGTCCACGACCTCGCGTGGCTCGATCACTCGGTCGTGTCCGCCTCGGCCCGCCTTGGGCATGTCTGGCAGGGCGAGGACGGTTTGCGGTCGGTCGCCTCCGTCGAGACGATCGCGTCGGATCCGGTGTTCCAGGAACTCTTCCCGGTGAAAGGGTCGGATTGGATCGACGTCGCGGTCCAGGCGTTCGCGGGGATCAGCCCGACCGTGAAGCTCGAGCGAGGGGTCGCCGGGCCGATCCGCGTCGGCTTGGTCCCGGACGCGCGGTTGAAGGCCCTCTACGACGCCGCCTCGACCGCAAAGTTCGATGCGCCGCCGTCCGCGGTGACGGTCCTCGGCGAGATCGAGGCACTTGCGGCGTCCGCGCGCCGCGCCGGGAGCGCGAGCGTCGCGGTCGTCTTCGCCGCATCGTCATTCGAGGATGTGCCCGCCGAATAACCGCGCGTGGTCGCGCATCATGCAACGGTCCTGGACGACCGTCTTCCCGGCGGCCTGCGCCTTCCTGGCAGCTTCCTCGTGGCGGATCCCGAGTTGCATCCAAATGACCTTCGCGGGTCCACGGACCGCCTGCTCGACGATCGGCGGGACGTCGGCCGAAGGCCGGAAGACGTCGACCGCGTCGTACGGGATTGGCACCGCGTCCAAGGAGGGATACGCCTTTTCTCCGAGGATCACGTCCGCGGTCGGGTTCACCGGGATGATCCGGTAGCCGGCCATCTGCATGTACTTCGGCACACGGTGCGCGTCTTTCGCGGGATCCTTCGAGCACCCGACGACGGCGATCGTCCGAATCGTCGTAAGGATCCGTCGAATCTCGGAATCGTCCACGTCTAATCCCGCCACGACCAAACCACGGGTCGCGCTTAAGTCTTCGCGGGGAGAAGCTTGTGGATTACCCCCTTCAGGCTCGACGCGAGCTCGATTCCGTCCACCTCGTCCGGGCGGAACCACCGGATCTCAGAATGCTCCTCGTTCGCGATCCGCGGTTCTCCCTCCCAGCGTGTCACGAGGAAGAGGTAGTGCCGGAAGAGATCCTTCGATGTCGGGTCGACGTCTTCGTATATCTCGACGAACCGAGGACCAATCGCGCGGATGCCGAGCTCCTCCTGCAATTCGCGGACCAGGGCCATCGCAGGCTCCTCGCACGGGACGAGATGGCCGCCGAACGCATCCCACATCCCAGCGAAGCGGGTCTTGCTCGTCCGCTTGCCGAGCAGCACGCGGCCCCCGCGGACGATCAACCCGGTGGACGTGACGTGAATCACGGGGACCCCATTACCATCCCGCGGATATGTCGTTCTCGACTCCACGTTGCGCGAGTCGCTGGATCCGAGGGACCCGCAGCGAAATGCACTTTCGCCCACCCCTCCTCGCCGCGCATTCATCCGGCCCTACGTTTTTCGTGTATTTACACGAAAAGGCGCCGCGATGCCGAGAAAGACTGCGATGGGGCGGGTGCGCAAGGGCAAGCGGAGATCGCGGGAGTCGGGCTTCATCGTCACGTGGGATGTAGATAGCGCGGATCGCCCGACGACGGCCCGCGTCCATCGTTTCGTGTACGGCGATGTGGCCAGCTCGAATGGAAAGGTCTACCGCTATCCCGGCTTTGTGGAGAGAGAGGGCGTTCGATACCTCGGCCAGTCCGTGCTCTTCGTGAGGCCGAGCCTGCTGGCCGAGATTGAGGCTTTTCTTTCCGCGATGAGGATCGACCATGAGGCGACTCCCGCGAGCGTCGGATGATTTCGTGTATTTACACGAAATCGAACGGAGTGGTACCGTACCGATACGCCCCTTGCCAAGCAATCAGATTTTTGGTGAATGACTATCGAAATCAATCAGGCGGTCAAACTACAAAGCGGAATTTCGTGATTTTACACGAAACCGCAGAGATGCGTGAGCACGATGGTTCGCGGCCCCCTCCCAAACATTCATCTCATCATCGCTCGCTGGACAGGCCATGGAGGCCATCGCCCGGGAGATCGCGGAGCGGCTGCGCGCCGCCCCGTCGGTCCGGATCGTCACACACATCGACACGGACGGGATTACGGGCGGGGCGATTGCCTCGGAGGCCCTCGATCGCGCGGGCATCCCACACGACGTGGCGTTCGTCAAGTCGCTCGACGAGAGCGTCATTGCAGACATCAAGCGGAAGGGCACGCCGCTCGCCTGGTTCGTCGACCTCGGTGCGGGGATGCTACACGCCTTGCAGGGCCTCGATGCCGTGGTCACCGACCACCATGTGCCGACCGCCCGTGAAGTGCCGCGCGCTCTGCGCGGCGATCTGGTCCGCTTCGCAGAGTCGCAAGATCGCGTCCTGATGTTGAACCCCCACCTGGAGGGCGAAGGCTCGGACGTTGCGAGCGGCGCCGGCTGCGCGTACGCCGTCGCGAAGGCCTTGGATCCGAAGAACTCGGACCTCGCCGCGATCGCGATCGTCGGCGCGGTCGGGGACGTCCAGGACCAAGAGTTCCGCCGCCTCGCCGGATACAACCGTACGATCCTCGAGGATGGCATCGCCGCCGGCGTCGTGGCGGCGCAGCTCGACCTCCGTCTCTTCGGGCGCGAGACCCGCCCCGCATACAAGATGTTGCAGTTCGCCACGGACCCGTGGATCCCGCGGCTCAGCGGCAACGAGGAGGCGTGCATCGCGTTCCTCCTCGAGCTCGGGATCGACCTGAAGGTGGACGACCACTGGCGGAGCTGGTCCGACCTGGACTCGGGCGAGAAGCAGCGGGCCGTGTCCGCCCTCGTGGCGCACATGCTCGAGCGCGGCTGCGGGATCCAGGAGGTCGAGCGGCTCGTCGGGGAAACGTACACGCTCGTACGCGAGCCGGCGGGCAGCCCGACGCGGGACGCGAAGGAGTTCGGCACGCTAATGAACGCGTGCGGCCGCTACGACGAAGCCGACGTCGGCTATCGAGTGTGCCGAGGGGACCGGGAGGAAGCGCTCGCGCAGGCCCTCCGCCTCCTCCGGGGCCATCGCGAATACCTCGTGGAGTCGATGGAGGCGATCGAGGAGGCGGGCATCAATCAGCTCGACGCGATCCAGTACTTCCACGCCGCAGATCGAATCCGCGACACGGTCGTCGGAATCGCTGCGAGCCTCGCCCTCAACCGGGAGGGAGCCGCGAAAGACCTACCGATTATCGCGTTCGCGAAAGCGGACGACGGGATCAAGGTGAGCGCCCGGACGACGCGCGACCTCGTGTCCCGCGGCCTCGACCTCGCCGCGGTCATGCAGACGGCGAGCCGCGCCGTCGGCGGGCACGGCGGCGGCCACCACGCTGCCGCGGGGGCGACGATCCCAGCCGGCACCGAGGAGAAATTCCTGGAGATCGCGAACCGGATGGTACAGGAACAACTCCGGCCCGGTCCACCGCGGGAAGGCCGCCGGAACCTTTAGGTGTGGCTCGGGCCATCCTCGCCGAAGAGGCGGGCGGGACGGCGGTCTGTCCATCGTGCGGCTTCTCCAGACTGCTGCTCAAGGAAGCTCATTGCGCGAATTGCGGGAAGCGCGGATGCGAAAAATGTTTCATGACCTTCGGGTGGGCACAGGCGAGTCCCACCACGGACCGCCTCCCGCAGCGGGTATGCTCGACGCCTTGCTTCGATCAGTGGGCGATGGGCATGGTGACTCGCGGGTTCGCCCCGGTGCCCTGGGGTCAATCTTGGACAATCCAGGGCGTCATCATCGGACCGGCGTTCGCAGCGAGGGCTCAGCAGATGGCGGATCAGCACCGGGCAAACCTGCAGTTGGCGCATGCGCGTAACCTTCTCCAGGCGGAGCGGTTCGAGGATGCCGCGAAGATCTTCGAGGGCTTCGGCATGTGGAAGGAAGCGGGCGAAGCGCGACGGCATGCGAAGCGGAACGTCGTGACCCAAGTACAAGTTGACGTAAACAGCCTCATCGACCAAGTTCGCCGAGGCGGATTGACAACGACCTACGCATGTCCGGCATGCCACAGTCCGATCCAAATCAGCGGGGACACGGACCTCCGCTCATTGACGCATTGCCAGTACTGCGGTTCCGTGATTCAATCGACGGACCTCGTGGAGTTCCTGACGCGTGTCGTCGGATACCGGTGAGCGAGCCCAGGCAGAAATGGCCTCCGCCTTCTTGCCGCGACGGTCTGACCGAGCCCCCCTTCACGACCGCTTCGCGGCTCTCCCCCATCGATCCGGAGGAATCTGCTGATGGGCGAGGCGGAGGAAGTCATCCCGTCCGCTAAGGTAGTCATGGAGGCGGATCTTCCCACGTGGGCTCCGAATCACCCACCATCGGGCGAACGTATCGTACTCGATCGAGCTTATTTCCCACCAATCGAGAGAGAGGTCGCCGGACCATGGCGAATGTCGTATGATTTGAGTCCGGGAAAGCCGACAAAGAGTCCGAAACATCTCCAGGCCCAAGACCGTGCTGAGGAGCAGGAGAGGGGCGATGACGAGGATGATGAGAAACGGAGAAAGCTCGCCGCGGTCTGGTGCGGTAAGGAACGTCCACACGTAGAGTGCGCCCAAGAAGGAGAAGAACGAGACCGCGAAGATCGCGAACACCTTCAGGCCCCGCCCGTACTCGAGAATCAGCTCATCGGTGCCGGGGTCCTGTCGAGCGTGAGGCGTCCGAAACGCGAGGAAGAGGATTTCGATGACGGGAGCTGCGCCAGCGCCAATCGCCGCGATCCAAGGGATATCAGACAACAGAGCGGTAACACTCAGCACGGATTCATCGCTGTCGCAAACCTTTTATAAGCTGCGCCACTTCGAGCGCCGCTCTTCTCGGAACGGGGAGCCGATGACTCGTGACGTCCCGCGGCCGCGGGGCGGAAGGAGGTCTCCACGATGGCCAAGCCCATGTACGTTCGATTCGAGATGCCGAAGGATCTGATCGACAAGACGTACCAGTCGATCGAGTTGGCGAAAGAGAGCGGAAAGGTGCGCAAGGGGACGAACGAGGTCACCAAGCTCGTCGAGCGGGGCGAGGCGACCTTCGTCGTGATGGCGGAAGACGTTCAGCCGGAGGAGATCCTGGCGCACATGCCCTTGCTTTGCGAGGAGAAAGGCGTGCCTTATGCGTACGTCCCGAGCAAGCAGGAGCTCGGCGTCGCCGTGGGGTTGGGCAAGGCGACCGCCTCGATCGCGATCCTCGACCCGGGAAAGGCGAAGGCCGCCGTCGACGATCTCGCCTCGAAGCTCCGCGCGATGAAGAAGTGACGGTCGGCGACGCGACAAGGAAGGGAACATGGCGGACGAGGACAGCATTCCCGCGGAAGTCGTCGAGGTCGTCGGCCGGACGGGGATGACGGGCGAGGCCACGCAGGTCAAGGTCCGGGTCCTCGACGGCCGCGACAAGGGCCGCATCATCACGCGGAACGTCAAAGGGTCCGTCCAACTCGGCGACGTCCTCATGCTGCGGGAAACCGCCCGCGAGGCCCGTAAGCTGTCGGTCCGGTGAGCCGATGCCGGCCCGACGCTCTTGCTCGTTCTGCGGCAACGAGATCGAGCCTGGGACGGGGAAGATGTTCATCCGCAAGGATGGGACCGTGTTCCTGTTCTGCTCCCACAAGTGCCAATCGAACATGCTGAAGCTCGGCCGGGTACCGCGGTGGACGCCGTGGACCCAAGCCTTCCGGCGAGCTGCCGGCCGTATCGCGGCCGAGGAAGCCGTCGTCGAGGAGGCGCCCGCTCCGACAGAAGCGATCGCCGCCGAGATCACGATCGATGCGCCGAAAGGGAAGGACATTCCCTCGGACCTCTCCGACCTGATCGACAAGCGCCTCGGGCCGGATCTCGCCCGCGGCGAGCTCGAGCGATTCTATTCCGACTTCATCGCGAGTGACGCGCTGCAGACGTCGATCGTTGGCTGGGCGAAGAAGAAGCACGGGGCCAAGCCGGTCACGCACATCGACAAGGCGGAGTTCCTCGCGTGGAAAGATTCTCCCGAAGGCCGCCGGGTGTTCAAGGCGTGGCTCGATGGACAATGGGCTCGGGTCAAGGGACGCAAGCGGGAGGCGCCCGAAGCGGAGACGCCCGCTCCCTCGGCGAAGAAGGCGAAGAAGGGGGCGTGACGGCGGCGGACCGCACCTTCGTCCTGCTGAAGCCGGACGCGGTGCATCGCGGCCTGGTCGGGGAGATCGTTGCGCGGTTCGAGCATCGGGGCCTGAAGCTCGTGGCCCTGAAGATGATCCGGGTGACGCGGTCCCTTGCGGAGACCTACTACGCAGAACACAAGGGCAAGGCGTTCTTCGAGCCCCTGATGTCGTACGTCACCGGGGGGCCCGTCATCGCGATGGTCTTGGAGGGGGACGGCGCCGTCCCGGCCGTGAGGAGGATGATGGGCAAGACGAACTCGGCCGAGGCGGAACCGGGGACGATCCGCGGCGACCTCGCCCTGACGATCGGTCGCAACCTCATCCACGGCTCGGATTCGCCGGCGAGCGCGAAACGGGAGATCGACCTTTTCTTCAAGAAGGACGAATTCTACTCGTACACGCGGATCGACGAGGCTTGGCTTCGGGAGTAGTGCCGCCCGTCGGGATCCAGCGAAAGGCCTAAGCTGTGAGCCCGGCCTGTCCTCCCGGAGGAACTCGATGGACATTGGCCTGACGAGCCGGGTATGGAAGCTCGACAATCAGGTCGCGAGCCTCGAGGCAGCCGTGGACGAACTCCGCAAGCGCCTCGATGCTCTCGAGGCCGCGATGAATCCGGTCGAGCGGGAGAAATAGATTCTAATAGCGTCGGCTTCTTGGTCCGACGCTTATGGCCTCGATTCGCCAGCCGATCGTGTCCGTCCTCGGGCACGTCGACCATGGGAAGACGACCCTCCTCGACCGGATCCGCGGCACCGGCGTCGCGGGCCGCGAGGCCGGTGGGATCACCCAGCACATCGGCGCCACCGAGGTGCCCCTCGCCGCCATCCTCGAGGCGTGCGGCGACCTTGTGAGGGGCAAGTCTTTCCGGATCCCGGGGCTCCTCTTCATCGACACGCCCGGTCACGTGGCGTTCTCGACGCTCCGCGCGCGGGGCGGCGCCTTGGCCGACCTCGCGGTGCTCGTCATCGACGTCAACGAGGGGTTCCGGCCGCAGACGATCGAGAGCCTGAACATCCTCAAACGGTACAAGACCCCGTTCATCGTCGCGGCCAACAAGATCGACCTCGTCCCCGGCTGGCGGAAGCACGAAGGCAAGCCGTTCCTGGCGTCGTACTCGGACCAACCGAAGTCGGCGAGGGCGGAGTTCGACAAACGTATGTACGAGCTTGTGGGCCGGCTCTACGAGCACGGTTTCTCCGCGGACCGCTACGACCGCATCGAGGACTTCACGGCGAACCTCGCCGTCGTCCCGGTGAGCGCGAAGTACGGCGAGGGGATCCCGGACATGCTCCTCATGCTGATCGGACTCGCGCAGCGCTTCCTCGAGCAGCAACTCGAGACGGCCGCGGGCCCCGCGGAGGGCACGATCCTCGAGGTCAAGGAAGAGAAAGGTCTCGGCGTCACGCTCGACGCGATCGTCTACCGGGGCGTCCTGTCGAAAGGCGACACCGTGGTCTTCGGCACGACGGGCAAGCCCGGGACGACAAAGGTGAAGGCGCTCCTGAAGCCGAAGCCGCTCGACGAGATTCGCGATCCGCAAGAGCGGTTCGACTCCGTGGCGAGCGTCTCCGCCGCGGCCGGGGTGAAGCTCGTCGGCAGCGGTCTCGAACGGGCCGTCGCGGGCGCCCCGATCCGTGGGGCCAGAGGAGACGTCTCCGCAGTCATCGAGGAGATCGCGAAAGAATCGCAGGTCCACATCGAGACGCAGGACGAAGGCATCCTCGTCAAGGCCGATGCGATCGGATCCCTCGAAGGCCTGGCGTACGAATGCAAGCAAGCCTCCATCCCGATCAAGTACGCCCGGATCGGGCCGGTCTCGCGGCGCGACGTCACGGACGCGGCGACGGCGAAAGAGCCGCTCCTGCGCGCAATCCTCGCCTTCAACTTGGAGATCCTTCCAGACGCCAAGACATCGCGCCTCGAACACCCGAACCTCGCGCTCCTAGAGAGCGACGTCATCTACCGACTCATCGAGGACTATCAAGCGTGGCGGGAAGAGCGGAAGCGCGCGATCGAGGCGGCGAGCCGCAAGGCGATGGCGTATCCGGCGAAGCTCCTGTTCCTCGGAGAACACGTCTTCCGGACGTCGAAACCGGCGATCTTCGGGGTGCGCATCCTCGCCGGGCGCATCCGGTCGGGCGAGGCGCTCATGCGCGAGGACGGCCGCCCGGTCGGCCGGATCAAGTCGATCCGGAGCGGGGAGAAGAGCTTGGAGGGGGCCGGGCCGGGACAGGAGGTCGCGATCTCCGTGGACGGGATCACGATCGGCCGCCAGATCAACGGCGGGGACGTCCTGTACGTCGACCTCCCGGAGACGGACGCGCGGTCGCTGCGGGTCCGCAGGGACCTGACCCACGACGAGGCCGAGGCGCTCGATCAGATCATCGGCATCAAGCGGAAGGAGGATCCGTTCTGGGCAATGTAGAGGAACTCCAGGCGGCGCTGCCGCAGAAACACCGGTGCATGGACTGCGACAAGTGGTACGGGCAGGAAGACGACGAGTACGGCCCCTGCATGTACAAGCACCTCCGGAAGGAGAAACGGTACGTGACGTACGGGTATCACGACTGCGACGAGGCGGAAGAACTCGAACAGCGGGTGAAGTTGTGGAAGGCACGCGCGTCCGGAGACTCGAAACGCGGGACATCGACGCCGCCATCCGCCTGACCGATCTCGAAGGGTGGGGCTACACCCGCAACGACTTCCGCAGGCTCCTTGCGCTGTCCCCGGACGGCTGCCTCGCCGCGGACTTGGAGGGCGAGGTCGTCGGCGTCCTGACCACGACCGCGTACGACGGGCTCGCGTTCCTCGGGGCGGTCATCGTGCGTCCGGAGTTGCGCGGGCGCGGCGTCGGGAAGCAGATCATGGAGGCGGCTCTGGACCACCTGCGCGCCTCGGGCGTCGTGACGGTCCGCCTGTACGCCTACCTCAACGCGATCCCCTTTTACGAACGGCTCGGCTTCCGCCGAGAATACGAGGTCGTCCGGTGGCGGGGTCCAGCCATCTCGGGCCGCTCGACCGGAGTCCGCCCCGCGCGCCGGTCCGACATTCCGCGCCTCGTCCCTTTGGATGCGGCGTACTTCGGCGCCCCTCGCACGCCGCTCCTCGAACGGCTCGCCGAGGAATTCCCCGATTCGTTCCTCGTATCCGAGCGGAGCGGCGAGATCCGAGGATACATCGTCGGGAACGTGAACGGCGAGTCGTGTGAAGTCGGCCCGTGGGCAGTCGGGCCTCCGAGAGATCCGGCCGCCCGGAACCTGTTTCACGCCCTCGTGGCCGCATCCGGGGCGCGCGAGATTGCGTTCAGCGGGCCGTCCCAGAACGCGCCGCTCCTCGCTTTCGTGGAAGAACTCGGCTACGCGCAGGTGTTCCGCGCGTTGCGCATGGGGTGGGGGGAGAACCGGTTCGCGGGGAATCCGGCCGGCATCTGGGCGCTCGGGGGGCTGGAGAAAGGCTGAAACGTATGTCCGGCTTGTCTGGACTTCGTGACCGAGAAGCGAATCCTCGCGCTCTTGGCGATGCTAATCGGCCTCATCGGCGGCCTCCTGATCCTCGTGGGGGCGCTTGGTGACCTTCGCGGAATCGACCTGACGGGCAATCTGACGCGGTTGGCCAACCTCGTCATCGCGACTCTCTTGGGGATTGCAATCATCCTGGGGAGCTTGATGATCTACCGCGGCAAGTACGGCTCCGGAGGCATCATCAACATCGTGCTCGGGATCATCGTGATTGTCCTCTCCTTGGGCAGTTCGACGGGCGGCATCCTCGCAATCGTCAGCGGCGTCCTCGGGCTCGTCGCCGCGGAAGCCGGGAAGTGACCGCGCTCAGATCCGCGGCCCGATGAGTTGCCAAAGGACGAGGCCGAGAATTAGAAGGGCGAACGTGTAGCTCACGCCACGCACGATCCGGTCTCGCCGGTCCGCGGGAATGCCTTTCCGGAGCCGGGAGACGAGCCCTTCGATCCCGTCCTTGAAGAGGTAGCCGCCGTCGAGCGGGATCGCGGGAAGCGCGTTCGTCGCGCCGAGCATCACGTTGAGCCAGAAGAGCCAGTACACGGTGTTGGCGAGGATCCAGAAAACGGGGGCCGGGATCGCGGCGAGCGGCCCGCCGATCTGATAGAACCGGTCCACGGGGTCTTGGATCGGCGCGCGACCTTGGAAGGGGAGGGAGATATACACGAGCATGGCGCCGGGGACGCCGCCGAACTGGTCCGGATTCGAGAGCGGGTGGTAGTACTCGGTGCTCACGTCGATCCCAAGGATCCCGATGTATGCGTTCCCCTTCCCGTCGTCCGCGAGGGTGATCGGATATGGAACGGAAGCCGTTCCATCGTACGTGACGATTGTGATGTTGTCCCCGGGGTGCGTGAGCGCCTTCGCGGCTAGGAAGTCCGTGTACGTCCCGATGTCCGTTCCGTTGTATCGCGTGATGATCGTGTACGGCATCATGCCCGCGTCCCTCGCGGGCGACGGTCCATCCGGGAACCCGATGATCCCGACGCCGGGGGCGACCGGGGTCACGGAGGCCATCATGACGGAGGAGAAAAGGAATGCGAAGGTGAGGGCGAGCAGCATGTTCGTCGCGGGCCCGGCGGCGTAGAGGCGCGCACGCTCACGACGCGGGAGGGCGCGCAGTTCCTCCTCGTCGGGCTCGACGAACGCGCCGATCGGGACGAGGAGGAAGATCAGGCCCAGGGACCGGATGCGGATCTTCGCCGCGAGCGACAGGATGCCGTGGGAGAACTCGTGGAGGATGATCGCCACGGACAGTCCGAGGATGCCGTACCCGAGGGGGATGATCGGATTCACCCCGGGCAGCCCGAGCAGGAGCTCGGGCGAGGGCGGATTCGCTTGGACCGCCGGGGTTTGCACGAGCGTCGCCTCCCAGATCAGGAGGATCGTCGTGCCCGCCATCGTCAGCGCGACGAGGACGATCGCGAGGTCGCCGAACGCCCGCCAGAACCGGGTGGGTCGCGCGACGCGCTCAATCAACCGACGCCCTCGGACGGTCTTCCACATGAGGAACGGACCCGCGGGCGTAGGCACGGGCGTGAGGCCGCGACGCTCCAGGAGCCCCTTACGTTGAGCGGCGAACACGACGAGGGACCAGAGCACGATGAGACCCGCGGCGAGGAGGAGGGGGAGGAGGTCCCACATGCGCGGCTCCGAACGAGTCTCCGGGCCTATTTCAACCTTATCTCGCGGGCAGCTGGCGCGTCCAAATATCGTCCGG
Source organism: Thermoplasmata archaeon (assembly GCA_036395115.1). NCBI lineage: Archaea > Methanobacteriati > Thermoplasmatota > Thermoplasmata > Thermoplasmata archaeon. The sequence goes on from DASWDU010000018.1 coordinate 92,259, forward strand.
GAGATCGTTGTAGACGGCGAACGCGTCGACCTCGGCCTTCGGGCCGCTCGGCCGCGCGAGCGCCTTGATCCGCTCGACCTTGAGGATCCAATAGTGAATGCGCCACATCTTCCCCTTCTTGAGCATGACCTCCTCTTGGCGGGTCGACAGGAGGCCTTCCTCCTCGAGCATGTAGAAGACATCGCGATCCGCGACGTCGAGGTTGTTGTCGATGGCCTCCGTCTGGAATCCGAAGAACGACATGAGGTAGTCCGCGAGCGTCCGAACGTCCGCTTCCGCCATCCCTCGCCGCCCCACCGTCGCCCGGAGGGCGCCGACCACTTCGGACATCGTTACAACAGGCATCCAGATCCACTTCCGAACCACGCGGCGTGCCACTTAAAGGCCGTCGAGCCCATTCCTGTTCCTGACCCTGATATCCATTCGGAGGAACTCGATGCCGCCGCGACGCCCCGCCGCGCACGCCATGGCCTACGTGACCGCGCCGGACCTCGAGACGGCCCGTTCGATCGCACGCGCCGTCGTCGGGCGACGGCTGGCGGCGTGCGCGAACCTCTGGCCGATCGAATCGATGTACCGATGGAAAGGGACTCTCGAGGACGCGAGCGAGGTCGTGATCGTGTTCAAGACCCGCGCCGCCCTGCTGCCGAAACTCATCGCCGCGGTCCGGGAGAACCACCCGTACGAGGTCCCGTGCATCGTGTCGTACCCGATGGGTCCCGCCCTGCGCGATTTCCTCGACTGGATCGATGCGGAGACCGCTCAGCGATAGACGGCGATCGCCGCGTACCCGACCGCCATCCGCGCGTCGCCGCTCGTGTCGCTCGAGGTCCCGTACTTCAGGAGCTTCGCCCGCGTCGCGCCGAGTCGCCTGGCCGCCGTCAGCATCGCGGTGACCGGCCCGTACCCGCACATCGAGATGTCGTCCTGCGCGACCCGTCCGGAGAACCCCTTCGGGTCCAACGCGAGGACCTTCTCGATCGCCTTCGCATCCTGTCCTTTCGCGAACGCGGGCGCGGTCATCCCGCGCGGGGGCATCTGGAAATACTGCGGGCCCACGTGCGTGAAGTCGGACGAGGCGATCAACATCACGTCCTTGCCTTCGACGGCGTCGGCGACGAGGCCGCCGACCTCCGCGGCGAGGTCGTACTCCTGGAACGCCATGCACACCGGCACGAACCGGACGGCGTCGGACAGGGCCTGCAAGAAGGGCAGCTGGACCTCGATGCTGTGCTCGTCCCGGTGCGCGAGGACGTCGTCCTCGAGGGGCGGTTTCGAGACCGCGTCGTAGAGGCCGGCATCAAGCGAGGCCGTGCCGAGCGGCGTCTGCCAATCGTGCTTCGTAATCGCGAGGGGAGCGCCGTGTCCGTGGTGGTTCGGGCCGAAGATCAGGAACGTCGAGGGCCATCCGTCGGCCGCGAGCGCCGCATAGGCGTGCGCCGCCACCGGCCCCGAATACACGTACCCGGCGTGGGGCACGACGAGCCCGAGCAGCCGGCGCTCGCCTTTCTCGACCTCCGGGACGCGACCGGGTCCGTGCGGATGGGTGTAGCACTCCCGAATCTGCCGGAGCAGGGCGTCGCGCGAACGCTCGTAGAACGCTCCTGCGACGGCCGGGTACCGCATGCCAGACGCCCCGCTCAGAGGGACGCCTCGTAATCATCGATTGTGAACGTAAACCCTTCGTCCGACGTCAGAGCGCCCCGTGCCTTGAGGACCTCGCGCGTAAGGAGCCAGTACACCGTCGCGAGCGCTCGCCGACCCTTGTTGTTCGTGGGCACGACGAGGTCGACGTCCCGCGTCTCGTTGTTCGCGTCGCAGAGGGCGACGACCGGGATGCCGACGTTCAGCGCTTCCCGGAGCGCCTGCTGGTCCGCGGCGGGGTCCGTGATCAGGAGGACCTCGGGCTCGATGAACTCCGGGAGGTTCGGGTTCGTCAGCGTGCCGGGGACGAACCGGCCCGCGAGCACCTTCGCTCCG
>DASWDU010000019.1 GCA_036395115.1 Thermoplasmata archaeon
CCCGGAATGCGGCGAAGGACGGGGTCGGGTCCGTCGGCCACTCGCTGAAGACGAACCGGCCGGTCGGCTTTAGGACCCGGCGAACCTCCTGGAACACCCGGTCGTATCCGAGGCCCGGGATCCCGAGGTTGCTCGCGGCGCCGTCGAACAGCTTGCCCCGGTACACGATGTTCCGGGAGTCGAGCATCTCGAACCGGATGTTCCGGATCCCCGCGTTCCCGGCGCGGTAGCTCGCGACGGAGATCGCGCCATCCGCGAGGTCGATCGCGACGACGCCTTGCGGCAGGACCCGCGGCGCGAGCACGCACGCCAGCAGGCCGGTGCCCGTGCCGACGTCGAGGAAGAGCTCGTTCGGCTTCGGGTCCGCGAGGCGCACGACCTCGTGGGTGATCGGCTCGAACCGCGGCGCGACGTTCGCGTCGTAGGCCTCCGCCATCCGGCTGTACTCGTCGACCCAGACGAGCGTCGCCTCGTTCGCGTTCACGGGCCGCGGCCAAGAGGGCTGTCCGGATTAAGGCTTCGCGCCGCGGCGACGCCACAAGGGTTTATGACCGCACCGAAGGTTCCGCTTCTCGTGGCCGAACTGGTCCCGCGATTCAAAGAGGAACAGGTCTTCATCATCCAAGCGTTCATCGTCGCCTCGATCCGGGAGAGCGGCCGGAAGGGCGTCGTGCTCGGGTTGAGTGGCGGCGTCGACTCGGCCCTCGTCGCGAGGTTGTGCGCCGACGCGCTCGGCCCGGCGCGCGTCTTGGCGGTCGCGATGCCCGTGGGAAAAGGCGGCATCGATCTCAGGGACGCCCGAAAGTTCGCGAAGGGGCTCGGCATCGAGTTTCGGGTTGTCGGGATCGCGCCGATCGTGGCCGCCATCGAGAGGCAGCTGAACGCGTCCGGCGCCGGCCGCACCGCCCTCGGGAATATCCGCGCCCGCGCCCGGATGGTCGTCCTCTACTACATCGCGAATACGGAAGGACGCATCGTCATGGGCACGGGGAACAAGTCCGAGATCTGTTGCGGATATTTCTCCAAGTGGGGGGACGGCGGTGTGGACTTCCTCCCGATCGGCGACCTCTACAAGACGCAGGTGCATCAGATGGCCCGCCACCTTGCCCTGCCGCCGGAAATCGTCGACAGGGTGCCGACGGCGGGTCTGTGGACGGGGCAGACGGACGAAGGCGAACTCGGCATCACGTACGACGAGCTCGATCGGATCCTCCTGGGGATCGAGCTGGAGCTGGAGCCCGAGGCGATCGCGGAGAAGGCCGCTGTGCCCTTGGACCACGTGAACCACGTCCGACGCCTCGTCGCCTCGAGCGTCCACAAACGGAAGATGCCGCTAATCCCGAAGGTCGGCATCCGCACGGTGGGCCTCGACTGGCGCGAATAGTCCTCGGCGTTCCTCCAAGGCCGCGAGGAATTTCGTGCGGTCGATGACGTCGAACACGATCTCGCTCGCCCTGAATCCGAACGACTGCCAGAACCGCCGGGGGCGGGAGAGCCGCAGCGAGACGAGGTTCGTGCGGCCGCCCGTGACGAAGAGCGCCGGCTGGCCGAACGGCCGGTGGAGTCCGAGCGGCGCGCGGAACGGGCCGATCTCGTCGAGCGCGCGGATCGTCTCGATGCCCGTGAACGGGATGACGGCGCGGAAGTACCAGCCTTGACGGACGATCAGTCGCGAGCGGGTGATCCAGTGTTCCGTGAGGAGCGGCGACACGGCGAACAGGACGAAGTACGCGACCAGGAGGACGGCGAGGACCGCCACCGGGCCCACGGACAGAGAAGGCAGAAACGCGACGGCCACGGCGACCAGGACGATGAGGCTCGCAAACGCGACGAACCGACCCACGACCAGGGTGCGGCCATAGGGGAAGGAGAGCCGCTTCTCCACGCGCCCCCGACGCCGACGCTTCGGATAAGCGTGATGGCGCGCGTCGGGGCGGAAGACGGAATTGCGTCGTCGAAATTTCACGGGCGTCTCCTCGGCTCCGGACGCGCGGACGCACGTCGTGTCGCGTCGAGATTGAACTTTCAATATGGTATCAATCATAGTGGGATTCGAATAAAAATCGCGCTCGCGGACGACGACAATGTCGCACGTTCCCGTCACAAACCTTTTTGTGCGGCCCGAGGATACCCGCCCCTCCGCGCGCGATTTCCCTGGAGAGGACGCGTGTGAAACATACCTTCTGCTTTGGGGGAGCGGGAGCATATGGAAGAAAGCATCTTCCAACCGTACCTTGGGACCCGTGCGATCTTCAAGATGGACCGGGAGATCCTGCGGCCGTCGTACCTCCCGGAGCGGCTCCCACACCGGGAGGGCCACATCGATCAACTCGCGCAGATCTTGGTGAATGCCCTGAAAGGCGAGCGGCCGAGCAACGTCCTCATCTTCGGGAAGACGGGCACCGGGAAGACGGCCGTGGTCAAGTACATCGAGAACGAGTTCCGGAAGGCCGACGTCGCCCGGATGGTCCAGTACCTCTACCTGAACTGCGAGATCGTCGACACGCCGTACGGCGTGCTGCAGTCGATCGGGAACAAGTTCATCGAGCACCTGCATCAGCGCATCCCGTTCACGGGCCTGTCGACGGACCGAGTGTACAGCCTCCTGCTCGAGAAGCTCGATGAGGAGAAGCGCGTCGTGATCGTGGCGCTCGACGAGATCGACAAGATCGTGCAGAAGAACGGGGACGACATCCTTTACCAGTTGCTGAAGATCAACGACGACCTCTCGAAGGCCCGCGTCTCGCTCATCGGGATATCGAACGACCTGAAATTCACGGAGTATCTGGACCCGCGCGTGCGCTCCCGCCTCGCGGACGAGAAGATGGTCTTCCCGCCGTACAATGCGGACGAGCTGTACGACATCCTCTCGGAGCGCGCCCGCCTCGCGTTCGAGAACGGGATTGCGAACGACTCCGTGCTCCACCTGATCGCCGCCCTCGCGGCGCAGGAGCACGGCGATGCGCGGCGCGCGCTCGACCTGCTCCGAGTGAGCGCGGAACTCGCCGAGCGCGCCAGCGACGAGCACATCACGGAGGAGCACGTACAGAGGGCGAAGAACAAGATCGAACTCGACACGGTGATCGAGGCGGTGAAGAGCCTCCCGACACAGTCGAAGCTCATCCTGCTCGGCATCCTTCTGAACGAGGAGATCGGCAACGTGACGCTGACCACGGGCGATGTCTACACGACGTACCGGGACCTGTGCCGGAAGACGGGCGTGAGCCCGCTCACCCAGCGCCGCGTGACGGACCTGATTTCCGAGCTCGACATGCTCGGGCTCGTCCACGCCCGCGTGCGCTCGTTCGGCCGCGGCGGTCGGACGAAGGAGATCCAGTCGTCCGTCCCGGCCCTCGACGTGCGGAAGGTGCTCGAGAAGGACGAGGTCCTCGGCGAAGTCCGCGGATACCGGCTCAAAGTCCAGACGACCCTGCTCTGATCGGTCAGCGCGCGCGACGTCCCGGTTCGTCCCCGTCGCGGCGGTCGTCCTTGGAGGTGCGCGCCTTCCGCCGCCACGGCCACCGGATCTCCGGCAGGTGCGGGCCCACGTACTTCGTCCACGCGCGGCCCGCGATCTCGAGGAGGAACGGGAGCGCTAGGAGGAAGATCAGGCTGACGAGCAGGGCGTTCCAACTATTGTTCGGCGCGGCCGAATCGCCCCAGCCGCCGGGGCAGCACGAGTCCGTCGGCTGCAGCATCAGCTTGAGCAGGCCGAACCACGGGAGTTCCCCCCGGGCGCGTCCGAGCACGTCGGGCTGTTGCGGCATCCATTGCGTGTCGTACGGGACGGTGCCCTGGCACGGATCCTTCCTGATGGAACAGTACGCGTACGCGTTGTGGTCCCCCATCGTGATATATCCGGACCGAGGCGCGAACCGCGCGAAGTCGCGGGGAAAGTTGAACGTGATCCCGAGGTCGCCGCCGAAGCCCATCCGGTGGATCGTGAGGGTGAGCAGGTGGTGCGGATCCGTCGTCGGACCGGTGCTGTTCGTCGCTTCCCAGTCCCTGAAGGACGGGTTTCCGATGTCGAGCGCGTCCGCGGTGCCGTCCATGTACACGGTGACGTAGAGGATTGGGCGGTGGATGACCGGTGTCGGGTTCCCGGGCCGGTTGAAAATGATGACGTCGCCGTAGTCCCCGTACGTGGAATAGCCGCTCCCGCGTCCTTCCACGTACGTCGTCACGGACGAACGGGTCGGCGCCGCTTGCTGGAACACCATGTCCCCCGTGTCGATCACGCCGAGGGACGATTCGCTGTTTCTGCATGATGGGTCGCCCGAGTGCTGCATCGAGCAGCTCTCGACGACGACGAGCGGCGGCCATGTGCCCGCGTAGGCGTACATCGCGGCGAGGAAGATCGCGACGATGAGCCCGGCCACGAGGAGATCTCGAGCGAGCCCCTTCCACGCGCTGAGCGGGGCCTCGTCGTCCTCCGGGTCGTCTCGGGGCATGGGCCCGCCGGCCAAAGGGGGCGGGCCTCATAAACCACGCGGCCTGATCAGATGTCGAACGTCGACACCGTCCGTCGGACCGGGTACGCGACGTTGTGGATCGGCATGGAGGCGGCGGCTCCCTCGAAATCCTCGAGCCGGACCGACGACGGTCGAAGCTCGGCGAACGGGATTCCCTTGTGGATGTGTCCGTGGATCACGAGCGCCGGCCGACGCCGCAGGAGGACGGGCTCGAGCGCCTTGCATCCGAGCTCCGGTCGCCATTCATCCTTCTCGCCACCCATCGTCGCGTAGGTCGGCGGGTAGTGCGTGAGCAGGACGGGGCCATCGTCCGCCGCGAGGAGGCCGTCGAGGATCTCGATCCTCCGAAGGTACACGTCCGCGAGGTGCGGGAGGTTCTTTCGCTGCCACCACGTCGGGCGGTCGAGGCTCCCCGTGCTGCCGACGATCCGCACTCGTCCGCCCTCGGATTCGAAGACCGCCGGCTCGTCCCGGAGGAACCGCACGCCGTACCGGTCGGCGAAGCGCGCGACGTACGTCGGATGGTCGCCCTCGTACTCGTTGTTCCCGAAGACCGCCGCGATGGGTGCGCGGACCCGTTCGCGGATCGCCCGGAGGACCGCCTCGAAGGCGTCGAGGTCGTTCCGGTCCGTCGTATCGCCGGCGAGGAGGAACAGATCGGTCGGACCGAGGCGCTCCAAATCGGATCGGACCGACTCGAGGCCCCGATGGCCGTGCACGTCCCCGACCGCCGCGATCCGCACGGGCCGCCGAAGGCCCACCGCGTCGATGAACCTATCCCGCGCTCAGAACTCCCGGATGACCGCCTGCCCCGTCGCGAGGTCCACGATCGGAAGGCGGGCGGGCATCGGATTGATGTTTCGCATCTTCTGGTACGGGGTCTGCGCCTGCCACGTGGACGCGTTCACGAGTACGACGCCGCGGTACGCGTCGACGCCGACCGAGTGGACGTGGCCCGTCGCGAAGACGTCGGGCACGTCGTCGATGATCAGGTGATCTTCCGCCTCGGGAGCGATCGGCGTCTTGCCGCCGTAGATCGGCGCGAGGTGGCGCATCCGCAGCATCGCCTTCATTGCATCGATCGGCCGGTGGTAGCTCAGCCCGGGCACCGCGGACACGAGGTCGTCCATGCTCCGCCCGTGGTAGGAGAGGATGCGGACCCCCTCGAGGCTCATGAGGCACGGGTTGCCCGCGAAGGTGACGTTCGAGTCGAAGAGCTTCTGGATCGACGTCGGGAGCGCCGGCTGCGGCTCGGCGGGACGCACGGCGTCGTGGTTCCCGGGACTCATGACGACCGCGATCCGGTCGGGCAAGGCGGCCATCATCGCCGCCAGCGCCTCGTATTGCCCGTAGATGTCGTCGATCGCGAGCTCCTCGTCCTGCCGCGGGTAGATGCCGATCCCGTCCACGACGTCCCCGCTCACGACGAGATATCGGACGGACCGCGCGACCTCGTCGTCGCTTCCCAGCCACGCGGACACCTTCGACCACTTGTCCTCGAGGAACGTGCGGCTGCCGACGTGGATGTCCGACATGAAGGCCGCGCGGACGTGCCCGTTCGTCCCGCGGAACGGGCGCGTGGTCGGGATGTCCGGCCGCACGAGGGCGTGCGCGATCAGGAGGCCGCGGTCGTTCGCGGTCCCGACGACGCCGACGACCTCGTCCATCACGACCGACTCCGCGGCGAGGTCGGAGTCGGCGGGCACGAGGACCGGGATCGTCTCCGATTCGTCCTCGAGCTCGAGGACGCGGTGCCCGTTCTTCGTCGTCCGGACGTCCGCGACCATCCCGATGATCCGGACCTCTCGGGTCGACTTGCGCGCCTTCGCGATGTCTTGCGCCCCCGCGAGCTCGCGACGGCCGGCGAGGAGCCGCCGGAGGACCTGGAAGCGGTGGCGGAAGTAGCGGGTGAAATCCTCCAACGTGCCCTCGCACGTCGAGCGGCCGGTGATGTCCCGCAGGATCCGTACGTCGGCGTCGCGGCCGACCGCCGGCTCGCCCTCCCGTCGGAACGAGGCGGGGACGGATGCCTGTGCGCGCACGACCGGCACGACCGGGAGGGGCTGGGCCCGGACGGCCGCCTGCTGGCCGATCGTCCCCGCCTCGGCGACGTCATGGAGCGTCACGACGAACGGCGGCTCGGAGCACGTCTCGAGGAACGCTTGGAGGGGCGCCATCGGATCCCTCTGGCCGAGGAGGAACTCGACCGCATCCGGCTCGAGCAGCGTTCCGCGGCGGCTCACGAACGCCAAAAGTTCCTCGCGCATCCGCCGGCCCATGGCACGCCATCGAATAAAAAGGGTTCGTCGCGTTCGAGACGTCGTCCGAAGAAAATTATAGGCGGACCGACGAATCCGCTCCGATGCTCCGAGTCCGGGTCGAGGCCCCTCTCCAGGCGACGGAGAGCGCGGAGAAGGTGTCCGCCGCGATCCGCAACCTCTTCCCCGACGTCGCGTTGCAGGCGCAGGCGGACCGCGTCGTCGGCACGACGGAAACGCTCGACCGCCTGCGGGACCGGATTCGGAGTCAGCGGATCCGCGACACGGCGCGCCGCCAGTTCCTTGCGGGCCGTCATGGGGACCGGACCGTCGTGGACCTGAACAAACAAGCGGCGTTCGTCGGCGTCGTGAGCTTCGGCACGGCCTCGCCGCTCGGCGACATCCGCGTCGAGATCGAATCGGACGATCTCTCGGCCGTGATCGACGACGTCGCGGAGAGCACCGTCGAGCCGAAGGCCAAGACCTAGGCGGTCCGGCCGCACCGCGTGCACGTGAAGCGGCCAGCCTCGTATCGGGCCTCGACCCATGCGCAGTTCGGACACTGGAATCGGACGGGCGGGTAGCCGTAGGGAGGCGGCACGTACGTCGGCGTATAGTCGCGGGGGATGTGGGCTCGGTCCCGGACCGTGGCGACCGGCGCCATGGCCGAGGAGGCCGGGGCGGGCGGCCACGCCAGGTTGGGCGGACTGGGAGGCGGGAATCCCGTGGGCGGCGCGGCGGGCGGCACCGTCGCCGGGTACGGGGGGACGGGCACGGCGGGCGGTGCTTGGACCGGCGGGCGGAACCGCCGCACGAGTTCCTGGAGTCGCTTCGTGGCGTGGAGCGCGTACCAGGCGAAGAACCCGGCGCCGGCCACCGCGAGGCCGAGCACGAGGAGTTCCGTGAGCAGGAGGGTCGCCTCCCCGCCGATGCCTTCGAAGTACAGGGAGTCGATGTAGTCGTTCACGAAATGGGCGAGTATCGCCGCTCCGACGCCGTGCCGCAAGAACAGGTACCCGAACCCGAGGCCGGCGACCATCGCGGGGACGACCTTCCACCATCCCCACCCGGGTCCGTGCGCGAGGCCGAAGATCGCGGAGCTCGCGACGAGGAACGCCCACGCCGCCACGAGCGTCTCGCGGGGCGAATCGGCCCGCACGGCGCCGCCGAGCAGGTACCGCAAGCTGCCGACGACATGGCGCCCCGCGAATCCGGGTGGGTGCTCCGCGCCACCGCGATTCATCTCCATGATGCGGAGGGCGATGGACCCGAGCGCCATCGGGAGTCCGATCAAGAGGACGCGGAACGCGAGTTCCTCATAGACGCCAGCGTTCGCAAGTTCGAACAGGAACACCCACGCGTTATCCAGGGTTTCGTTGATCGGATTCGTGGGATTGATGCCGGCGAGTTCGATCACGAGGATGAAGGCGAGCTGGAAGAACGTCACGGCCATCCAGACCTGCGCGATCGCGATCCACGCGCTGCCGCTCCGGAGCCGCGTGCCGATCGATTGCAGTGGGGCGCGGATCGCCTCCCACGTCGGTCTTCGCTCCGCGGACGCATAGTAGCCGCCGGCGACGAGGATGGCGAGGACGATGAGACCGTAGTACGCCAGGAAGAGCGCCATGTTCTGAGTTCGGTACACGACGATCGGGGCGGGGAGCGGCAGGTAGAGGAAGACGCTCGCGTCCGTCGTCCACCGGAGTCGGATGTTGTCAAAGCCGATTGTCACGGGACCGGACGAGCCTCGGTTGTTGAACGCGACCTTCAGGTAATACGGGGTGTTCGGTGTCAGAAGCCGCTCCCCGGCGTCGAACTGCGGCGTCGTGATCCACGGCGTCGGGCCCGTGAAGTTCACGATTCCGACGGCGACCAGCGGATCGGGATTCGTCTGCGACGAGTCGACGGAAACGAGCAGCTGTCCGGACGTCAAAGGGCCCGTGACCAGCATGTCGAGCTGCACCGCTGCGGCGAAGGGGAGCGAGCCGGCCACTTGGAACTCTTGCATCCAGAACCCCCGGGCGCCCGCCGGTAAGGTCATCTCGAGGTATCCTCCGGGATTCCCGCCGATGCTCTGGTATGCGGACGTCGCTCCCCCGGATGGGAAGAAGCTCCAGTTCCCATCGAAGTCGAGCCCACTGTTCACGGTCTCTCCGGACTGGATGCCCTGAATGCCGGGCACGACCAACGTGGGGCTCCAGAGCAGCGCGGCGAAGTCCGTCAGCGCGAGGACCAGGAAGCCGACCATCGCGAGGGTCCACAGGATCGAGAGGACCGAACGACCGCCGGAAGGACTCGGAGGCGGCCGGTACGCCCAGGCGGCGGTCGGCAGGCCGCAGCGCGGACAGAAGTGGCCCCGGTACACGGTGCCGCATCGGGGGCATGGCCATCCGGGGGCGGCCGCGTCCGTGACGGGCGGGGGCATGGCCGGCGCTGGGGTCCCGCACCGGGGGCAAAACGACCCCTCGAACGTCGCCCCGCACCGGAGGCACTGCATCGGCGCCCAACGAGGGGTCCGCGATATTTAATGGTGCGGTCCGCGAACAATCAGGGAGCGGTATGCGAGGACGTGGTGCGGTGAGGGCCGCGGTTCTGTCACAAATCGGGTGATGGAATCACGCCCGCTTGCAACTCCACTCCGCTCGGCTCCTCCCGTGCGCCTCCTCCTTCACGGAGGAGGTCGTAGAGGGGACTCACGACATCATGGCGGAGGGCACCGGGCCGGAACCGTACAGCCCTTGCCAAGGCCTCGTTCGAGGCCAAGGCGGTCTTCAGGATGTTCATGCCTGCGTTGATCTG